>CAXFJI010000095.1:0-8355 GCA_964003275.1 uncultured Planctomycetaceae bacterium | reverse complement strand
TGAATCAATTTTTTCAACAGCATCACGATGCATCTGCATGACGTTGATCATCGGTTCTCGGTTTGCAGCATAACCTTCAAACGGACCGACTGCTGCAGCCAATTCAGCACTTGTCCGATTTGCAGCACCATGCAATATGGCTGTGAGTGCTCCACAGAGCCCGCGACCGGCATCACTGTCGTAAGCAAGCCCATTTGCCATGAGCATGCTGCCGAGGTTGGAGTATCCCAGTCCAAGGGGACGGAAAAGATGGCTATTGCGAGCAATACGTTCTGTTGGATAGCTGGCGTGATCTACCAAGATCTCCTGAGCGATAAAGAAAATACGACATGCAGCAGCAAAACGTTCAACATCAAATTGACCGTCTGTTTTCCTGAATTTCATGAGGTTGATGCTCGCCAAATTACAAGCAGTATCATCAAGAAACATGTATTCACTACATGGATTGCTTGCGTTGATCCGGCCAGAGTTAGGACAGGTGTGCCATCGATTGATCGTGGTGTCATACTGCACACCTGGATCGCCACACTGCCAGGCACATTCAGACATCCGACTCATGACATCATTGGCCTTGAAATTTGGACCAGCTGTTGATGAATCCGTGATCCAGCGGGTTGTCCAGGTGTCATCCCGTTCAACCGCTTCCATGAAGTCGTCCGTGACGCGCACCGACAGATTTGCATTTTGGAACAGAATGGAACTGTATGCTTCTCCATTAAAATTGGCATCGTATCCACCTTTTTCAATGAGCACACGAGCCTTCTTTTCTTCTTTACTTTTGCACTCAATAAACTCCATGATGTCAGGATGCGTCACTTTGAGTGATTGCATCTTTGCGGCCCGACGTGTCTTTCCACCACTCTTTACAACCGCTGCAACTTGGTCATATACACGCATAAACGAAAGCGGACCGGAGGGCTTTCCTCCCCCAGCAAGTTTTTCTCGCTGACTACGAAGAGTCGAGAGATCCGTTCCCGTGCCGGAACCAAATTTGAAGAGCATCGCCTCACTACGGGCAAGCTCCATAATATCTTCCATGTTGTCACGAACACTTTGAATAAAACAGGCACTGCCTTGTGGATACTCATAAGGATTATCTGGTACCACAACATCCTGCTTTGCTTCATCCCACCGCCAGTTACATGGTGCACCCTTCACACCATATTGGTTATAGAGTCCTACATTGAACCAAACAGGAGAGTTGAAAGCACCATGTTGGTGGACACAGAGCCAGGCTAAATCACGATAGAAGTTCTCACCATCTTCACGAGTGTTGAAGTATCCATCTTTCACACCCCAGTCGGCAATGGTTCGAGCAACCCGATGAACAAGCTGTTTGACAGAATGTTCTCGTTCAGGCGTATGTATTTCCCCATAAAAATACTTACTGACAACTACATTTGTGGCCAATTGGCTCCACGACGCCGGAATTTCACACGCCGGTTGCTCAAAAAGCACTTTGCCATCCTCGCCCTTGATAGCTGCCGTTCGAAGTTCCCACTCAGTGGTATCAAATGGGCTTTCAACATCGGTTGGGCAGAAAGTCGGCTGAATCTTGAGAGGCGTCCTATGGCTAGCTTGAGGAGAATTGTGGGTAATTGAGCTGGAATCAGCGAGCGTGGCGGACGCGTCAAAATCTGCCATGAGAGGGGTGCTCCGTGCGAGTGACAAAATCTAAATGAGTATACTTCCGTATAGTGAACCAACAATTGATATCGACAGGGGCTGAGTAAAAAATGAATCCTTCATGCCCCGTATAACCGTTAAAACCGTTATAGACCCTAAAGCAGCTCCTTCTGCCTGCTATCGCAAGATATAGTGTTGAAAAAATGAATGACTACTTCATGTAGCCGGGGGGTGAATGTAGCGTGAGTGCTGAGGGAGTCAAGCGGTGTTCTTCGAGCAGTCGAAAAAAACGTTCTGGAGCCATTTTTTGGCCGGTTGGAAGCCACTCTAAAAATCGTAGAAACCACTCTTAAGGGGGGTAGTCGATTTTGACCCAACTCGTTCCTTCTCAGTGATCTGCCGCATTCGTTGTCAGCACGATCTCTCGATTGTAAAAAGCGGCACTTCAAAAGAGTTCTCATCCCAAGTTTTATCTTCTTTTCGTTTGTTGGAACGAAAAAAGGCGTGTCATTCGTTAGGAGGTTCAAGGAGGGTATGGAACGAGAAGTCATTTATTCAAACTTTCACACACACGTAAGAAGATGTATTGTTTGAAGATAACTTTCATTTGATGTGTGCTTGAAACCTATATGCATTACGACAACGACGTTTGCTCCGGAACAAATTGGCCACCTGGTCAGGTGCTCGTACAGACCGCAACATACAACGAGAAGGGCAATATTGCGGCTCTCATTGAAGCTGTCCTCAAAGAAGTACCGGAAGCACAAATTCTTGTTATCGATGATCAGTCGCCAGATGGAACAGGCGATATAGTGCAAGAGATGGCCATGCATGATCAACGTGTCCATCTCCTAGGTCGACGTGATCGACGTGGTCTTGGAAGTGCGATCCTCGAAGGGCTCCAGACAGCAAAATCAAAAGCCTTTGATATAGCTGTATACATGGATGCAGACTTTAGCCACGATCCGAAAGATATTCCGCGTCTTCTTGAAGCCATGGGCCAAGAAAATGAAAAAACTTTTGATATTGCAATCGGTTCCCGCCGTGTTCAAGGAGGAGGAACAGTTGGATGGCCGTTATCGAGACAGATAAGCAGTTGGCTTGTGTGTTGGTTTACGGAATGGATTTTGAGGGTACCGGTCAAAGATTCATCAGGAGGTTTTCGGGCTGTTCGCTTGACGTTACTCGATGATGTCGACGTTGAAGGCATATCCAAAGGCTATGCTTTTCAGGAAGATTTTCTTTGGAGAGCCCATCGAGCAGGAGCACGTATTATTGAAGTACCAATTGTATTTAATGATCGTGAAGTTGGTTCGAGTAAGGCAGATTTTGCGGAGATGAAGCGGAGCATCGGTGAGTTGCTCAAATTGGCTAGGATAACCTGGTTTGGTTTCTGAAGGACATCAGCCAGTTTGTTGTGGCATTTGCTGCATACCTCGAAGAGCGTTTCAGTTGATTCGTACTTGCGTTGGAGCGCAAGGAAAATAGCCTCATGAAGATGATCTTGAGTAAGAATGCTGGACTGCTCAAGTTCACTCTTATGTGAAGAGATGCTATGGGGTATTGCTCTTTTCGGAGGAACTATCTGGGACTCGAGGCGTTTTTTTCTGCGATTCTTCTAGTTTTTTTGAAGCCACTTTCAAGCTTTCTAATGCTTCATCAAAGTTGGGCTCCAGTTCTAGAACCCGACGAAACTCTCTGATAGCTGTTTGTATGTTGCCAAGCTTAAAGAGTGCAATGGCATGTAAGTTGAGAATGAAAGCATCGTCAGGGTTCTGATTCAATATTTGCTGATATGCAATACTCGCCTCTTCGTATTTTCCCAACTCCATGTAGGCATCCGCGAGATTCTTTCTAATTGTGAGAATCTTCGGTGACGCACGTACAGCAGATTTGTAGATTTCAATAGCCTCATCGAGTCGTCCTGTCCGAGCTAACGTGAGGCCAAGATTGTTTTTTGTTTCCCCGAGATCGGGACGTAAGCGAGAGGCATTCCGAAAATGGTACTCTGCTCCTCTTAGGTCATTCTTACTCAGTTTCTTGACGCCAAGCCGATTATGAGCCTGCCAGGCATCTGGGTTGTAAAGCAACGTATGGTCCCAGAGAAACTCCTCTTTGGCCCATGCCGTACTGTAGAAAAAAGAGTTTCCTGCAAGAAAGAGAATGACAACAAAGGCGAAACAGTTGAGAACAAGTTGTTCTTTTGGTTTTCGTGTATGAAGCCATTTCGAAATGGTTGCTACGACAAGAACCAGGGGGCCAATCATGGGAAGATACAAAAAATGATCAGCAACCCATGAAATACGCATATACGAAATATTGATAAAACCCAGAACAGGCGCAATCATGAGGAAAAAAAATCCGAATGCGAAGAGCGTATGACAGGCCCATGGAATGGTTCTTTTTGTCCAAAGCCACCAGAGAACACCCACAATGATCAACCACGGAACAAACTGCCACAATTGTGGAGGACTAACATCCCATTGAGGATAAATAGGCAACAGGTTAATAGGCCAGAGAAGAGTGCGTAGATAGAAAAAAATTGCCATACCAGCTACGGCGATGCGGGATGCAAGACCACCGATTGGAAGTTGTTCTCCACCGATTGCTTTGCTGTGCTGAAATTGAATGGTGATAAGCCCTAGAACAATTGATATCAAAAACAGGGGTGCTGCCCTGATGATGTCTTGTGTTTTTATGTTCCCACGTTTCCACCAAGCGTATAGCAAGGTCAGAACTGGCATTGCCACCATACTGGTTTTGGCAAACATCGCGAACAGATAGAAAACAATCGAACAAAGATACAGTCGCTCACGTCGGGGACCAGTCTCCAAAGCATCCTGTTCAACCCAAAAAATACATGAGGAAAGAAACAAGCATGTGGAAAGCGTATTTTTTGTTTCGGCCACCCAGGCTACGCTTTCCACACAAACAGGATGTACAGTAAAGACAAGTGCCGCAGCGTACGCTCCAGGAACATGCATTTTTTCCAAAAGAAACCACAGTAACAAACCAGTCATGACATGGAGGAAAATATTCACGACATGGTAGCCAGTGGAATCGATACCAAACAACATCCATTGAAGCCAGAGAACACTGTAGGTGAGAGGAAAGTAATCGATTCCTTCAGGGTTGAACCAAAGCTTCATCAATCCAGAAAACGATCCGGATTGAACAGTAGGATTGGCCAGAAGCATCACGTCGTCATCCCACAGCCATTCTCCTTGAAGGGTCGGCAAATAGATCCAGAAACCAGCCAGTACAATGACAGCCGCTTTCAAGAGTACAGAGCGAATGTTTCTATTGCTCATCGCACCAGTGTCCAAAAGAAGCATTAAGACAAGACAAACGAATGCAACATTTCTTCTATGATCCGTAGCGTATCATTTGCGCAGGATCAAAGCATAATGCATAGAAAATCTTTCGCAGAACTTTCAACAGCGGTATTGTATCCAAGTGATTGAAGTACATCACGCAACCCTTTCCCGCGATCGATATACGCATTGCAGTTGATGAAAATAGCAGAGAATCCAATTTGACGAAGCCCCTCAACGACGTCACTGACATTTTGTGGAGATAATTGAATGATGTCACGTATGGGTTCGATTTCAGCGCCCTGAAAAAGTTCTCTTTCAAGATCCTTTTGCAAGCGCAGTGTCTCGCCAGTTGCTCCGTACGAAAAGTGTAGATCTGAACTGTAGAGAAAAGGTCTTAAGTGGTGTGAAGCAGGAACACCTTGTAGAGGAAGACCCTCCATAACAGGTAATTGAAAAATCATAGGTTTTTTATTCTCAGACTTTTTCGGGAGAGCCGCCTCTATTGCATCAACAAATTTCTTATCTGATTGAACAGCATTGGAGATCATAGTAATGCGCTCTTTTGTCGGTGCTTTGGGTATTTGGTCCCACAGCACAAGTAATAAACTCCCCGATGTCACAGTTAATGTGACAATTCGTAACATTTCTTCTTGAAAGGACGACAAACTCTTTTCCTGCCAATGCGTCATCCATCGTGCTGTGTAAAGAAGGCTTATCACAAGTACCACAATGCTATAGCGAATCGCAGTACGAAAGAGCGTGAAGCCCGTAAATGCTGCAAGCATTGAATTGAGGCCTCCTGTGTTAAACATAAGTACAATCCATAGTAACCACCAAACCTCAACAGGTACGTCTTTCAGTCGCCCATCAAGGATTGCACGGGTGGCGTTGAAGATCAGAAAAAGAAAGCAACCAATGCCAAGGATTCCAAGATAGCCAGAACCTTCTTCGTCATTGAGAGCAGATGCTTGTCTATGTTGCCGACCAAACGTAGCAAGCGAACTCGAATGGTGCGTTACTGGAGGAATAAAGAGATCAACCAGTTTGAATCCATAAATATCCATCCAGCGATATTCACGTTGACCAATAATTGGCGTACCCGCCATTTCAGCTGTATTTGTAATACGAAAGGAGAGTGTGTCGAGATTAGAGGCAAAAAATGCAAATGCCACCGCGGCAACAATTAAGGAAGCTGATTTGACTCGTTCCAGTGATTTCATTTGCCAAGAACGGACACCCCCAATGATTAAGACGAGTTGGCAAAAAATATTTGAATAATACGGATTCTGAAGGCCTGTGATGAAACCGATTGCCAATGCTTGCCACCAACGACGAGATCCCAAGGAGAGATCTTCATCTGATGCTAACCACGTCCAAACAAGTGGGAAAAATGGTAAATACCAAATGTACTGACAAGCAAGATGATGTGGCTGTTGTGCAAACTGATACGGCGCTAATCCAAAAGCAAGCCCACCAATGAAAGCCCACAGAGCGTGGACACGAAAACCAATTCGTGCAACCAGAAAAAAGGTGACGGAGGCAGCTATATGGCCAACGAGAACACTCATATTATAACCAGGAAATAAACCAAAGAGCCCTACAAGTGTTTGGCATAAAAATGCAAGGGCTTCATCAGGTGTGGGATATTGATTCCAGTTTGCTTCATTTGGCGCCCCCAGACTGTCAACAGATTTTTCACCAAAATGTGTAATCTCACCATCAGACAATGCTTTATAAAATGCAGCTGTACCGATGAAATCAGCATATTCGGCTTCTAAATAACTGGTTGGTAACGTCCACGTATTCGATGAAAACTTGTTGTGGGCGAGACACCATCCAAAGCAGGTGAATGCAACCAGAGCTATTGTGCCCAAGAGCGTGGAGCGTATGAACGGAGAAAAGAGTTGCTTCATGGAATAATCATGAAAGAAGAATAGTGTTGAAGAACGTCGGAGAGAATCGATTAGTAAACGAATCAAAAGAAATGGTACAATATCTTTGTGAGAGATCACAATTCTTTTGATACAAGACTAAAAAAGAAAAACAGTAAGCGTCATTCTATCGATGAACACTCCATGTTGCGTACAGTGGTTCACATCGCAAAATGATTGAAACTGAATGTAGGTGGTGAAAGGTGGGACAACAAATCGGAGACTGTGGAATCCTTGTCCTGTCCTCTGACCACTATAGGGATCTGTGGGGTATCTTTTTTAGGGAATTTCAACGGCGATGGGCGTGTTGCGGTTATCCAGTTTATCTTGGTTCAAATACATATTCAGAATCAGGCGTTGAGAATGTAACAGTCATTCTAAGCGGTGAAGATCACGATTGGTCTACAAGTTTTCAAAAGATTCTCGAGCAGATAGAAGAAACATATCTTCTGGTGTTACTGGAAGATCTTATTCTTGTAGAAGATGTTGATGAAGAAACTATACAAAACGAATTTCAGCTGATGAAAGAAAAACATCTTCATCACATTCAATTTACGAATCAGCTGAAAGGGGATTCGTGGTGTGATGAGCAGCACATGTTTATTGACAAGAAAGCACCCTACAGAGTGAATGTCTGCGGTTTTTGGAAAAAACAAACACTTCAAAATCTTCTTATATGTGGTGAATCACCATGGAATTTTGAAATTATGGGCTCTTATAGAAGTGCCTATATGGACGGTTTCGTGCGAAGTAAAAAGTATCCGCTCAAACTCATAAATCTTGTTGAGAAAGGAAAGTTTTTACCAGCAAGTATGCGATTCTTACAGAATCAATCGACCGAGGTTCTCCCATCAGAAAGACCATCCCTTTCCGGTTTGTCATATGTACGGAGTGTCCTCGCAAGCTTCTGGTTTACAGTGATCGCGCAAATACCGTGGCAGTGGAGAGTGAGAGTAATGAATTTTCTTCGGAAGATATTTATTAGCTACTGATGAATCGATCCAAGCAACGAGATGAATGAGTACTTCAAACAGATCTGTAATTCATGTTGTCCATGGATAAGAGATATATGGGAATATTGGTCCTGGTCCTCCCGGCAATTTATTGCACCAAGTCCACGTTACATTAAGTGGGAGGTTCTCAAACGCAATGGTATTAAGGGCTCAACATGGATTGAAACGGGCACCTATACTGGTGATACAACAGCCTATATTGGCCGATGGGCATCAAGTGTTATCAGTATTGAACCAGATGCCTTACTTGCTCGTCAGGCGATAAAGCGTTTTCAGGGACATCATAGGATTACAGTCCATGAAGGGACAAGCGAAGAGGTGCTATCAGAAGTACTTCATACAGTGTCTGGAGATGTAACGTTTTGGCTGGACGGACACTGGTCAGGAGAGGGAACGTATCAAGGGGCCAACGACACTCCGATACGTTATGAATGTAAATTGATAGCATCAAAGTTATCGGATTTGGAA
>CAXFJI010000094.1:0-8385 GCA_964003275.1 uncultured Planctomycetaceae bacterium | reverse complement strand
TCAGGAGAGGGAACGTATCAAGGGGCCAACGACACTCCGATACGTTATGAATGTCAATTGATAGCATCCAAGTTATCGGATTTGGAAAATGTTTCTATCATGATCGATGATGTCAGATGCTTTGAACCGACACAAAAACTGTTTCGACACTATCCAGAGCGGCATTTTCTTGTGGAATGGGCTCGTGAAAACGCCCTATCATGGCATATTGAGCATGATATTTTTATTGCCACACGTAAGCATCCAATAGCGAATGACTAATGAATCGTTTCTTCGGTAAGCCGCATAAACAATTTATTGTTGCTGGTGGTTGGCTTACCGTAAGCGGCCTGTTGGCTGGTATATGTGGCTATGCTTTTCAAATTCTCATGGGATGCCTCCTTGAGAAAGAAACATTTTCATTGTTCAGTGCATTGAATGCCCTCACGATGGTGCTTGCATCGCCGCTAGCAGCCTTTGTAATGTTGATTGCAAGGCGGGTAGCAAGTCTTCAAGCCATTGGTCATAACGCTACCGTTGTGGCAATGTATCGCTATTGGCACATACGCCTCGTACTCATCTCTGTCATGCTTGCTTGTGTTGTGGCTTTGGGGATGCCAGTTATACAGACGTTTGTCAAAACATCAGATCGTTCTGTTATTTGGTTATTTTTTGGTATCGTTGTTGGGAATGCTTTTGTCTTAATGAATGCAGGATTTTTTCAAGGCCTCCATGCATTCGGTTGGCTAGGATCACTGAGCATTCTTCCGGTCACATTTAAGATTCTGTTGAGCTACATGTTGATCGCATTCCTTGATCTGGGAGTATGGGGTGCTCTTTCAGGGATGCTTTTCGCATCTGTTGTGACATGGATGAGCGGGATGATGCGTCTCCTACAGCTGTTTTCAAAAGTTGAGCAGAGAGAGACTGTTGAGCCATTTGGTTTTCAATGGTCTGAAACAGTACCGGTGATCTGTGCAAGCGGTTCATTTACTTTGCTCAGCCAGTTGGATATCCCACTTGCCAACTACTTTTTTGAGCCAGATCTTGCGGGTTCATATTCAGCAGCGGCAGTATTAGGAAAAGCAGTGTTGTACATACCTGGTGGTTTGGTCATGGCACTTTTTCCAATGGTGGCTGCAAATATCAGAACGCATTCATCAAATAAAGCGTTACTCTACCAATCGTTTTTCTTGACATTGTTGTTATGTAGTGCTGCAGCACTCATGTATATGTTGATGAGTGATTTCTTTATTGGACTTTTCTTCCATGAGCGATTTCCAGAAGCCGCTGAAATCCTGCGTTTTTATGGTTTTGCCATGGTTCCATTAGCTCTTGTGCTCGTGTTGAAAAACTACGCCATAGCTTCCGGTTACGTTTTCTTTTCATGGATCCTCATGGGATTTGCATTCATTATGACTGTGACTTTTCCGCTCCTTAATCCTAATCCCGAAAACCTCGTCCTGTTGATGGCTACCTGTGCAACGCTGTGTGGAGTTGTTGGTTGCTCTATCTATTTAGCACCACAGAGGTCACAAAGGTGCCTGTTCTACGTCACCTATTGTTTCCGCAAATGGTTGTAAATCTCTGGGAAGTTAAGAGCCCTAAGTATGCAGTTCTTAATGATATCGAAAGAACTCAAGGATCTTTTCATATTCGTCGCTACACATTGAAGGCCATTTGCGTGAGTGCTGATTCTGGCGGTCCAGATCGTGAAGCGATGAAACAGCCCATCAAGAAAAAGTAACACCTCAATCATTCTGTTCTGTTTATTGATGTATGTGAGAGGATTGGGTCCTACTCTGGTAAGACATTTTCCATATGGAAGGGTCTCTCAGTGATTGTAAGTGGACCAGTTTTGTCGTCCTGGTCATTACTCAAGAAATGTGCAAACAAATAGACGTGAAGGAAAAGTGGATGCGAGCAATACGCCAATACCTCCTCGATGCGGAATGGTGTCGTGTGCAAAAGAAAACGCACTACAACGGCTTTTGGATGCGTTGATTTATTAGCACTCACGAAGTCAACAGCTTCGATAATGTTTCGGCGATCAGTTCGCTCGGGGAGATATGGATTACTGGAGGATCACGTTTCCATTGGGATGGATTCGATAAAAACTGCAAGATGATAGATTCCTTTTTGTGACTGAGCACAACATTTTCTCCGAGTCCTTCATCACGTTCGGTTTCTCTCCTGAGCAACAGGCACGGTTTTCCAAGGTAATAGCACTCTTCTTGATTACTCCCTCCATCAGTCAGGACGTAGTCAGACTGTTGAAGAATGTGAGTAAAATCAATATATCCTTGACGTGGGAGACTTATTATCTGGCTATTCTTTTCAAGTCGCTCAATCATTCCAAGCTCTCGAAATACCTGCAGAGCGGGCTTGTGCAAAATTGTCACACAGGGCAGTTTTTGACTGGCATTCTCAATGTATTGCATAAATTTTTGAAGGAAGACTTTGTCCAATAGATTCTCTTGGCGGTGACATATGCTCACAAAGAATTGCTTTGGTAGGCATTCGGTAAGATGCTTGCAAAGTGGACGAGAGAGTGCAAATCGTAGGGAGTCGATTAATGTGTTTTCACAGGTGTCAATGACTTGAAGACCACGCGCAGCACGGAGGTTTCCAACAGCTTTTTTACCAGGACAAAATGCCAATGTGGTGAATTTGGAGACCAGAATACGACACATTTCTTCTGGAAATGGGCGAAGCAGATGAAAGCTTCGAAGGCCAGCCTCAACGTGAACAATCTTCGCACCGGCCAGCCATGCTGAAAGAGCACCGATGAGTGTACTGACCGTATCACCATGAACAATAAGATATGGGCACACACTTTTTTTTTGCCGAAATATTTTCTTGAGAAGAAAAGGTGACTTTAGAAAACACTCTATCGTCCACCAGAGAAAAGAGAATGTGGTCTGGTGAATAGGACGATGGGTTATCCAGTGATCAATCCCATTTGGGAAAACGATTTGGTAGAGATCACTTTTTCTAAGATCGTTTTGTCCGGTTGCAATTGGAACAACCGTTATGCTTCGAGCCTGCAAGGCAAGAATGACCGGAGTCAATTTGATGAGTTCAGCAGTTGTCCCGATGAGTACAAAAATCACTATAAGCTCGAGTATTTTAGGTTTTATTACTCATTTTTTGCCATATGTAGGCAGCTTTGGCCGAATGCCCATGCTTCTGAGGATTCCATGATAGAGAATAAGAATGGCAGTAAAGAAAGAAAGCGGAATATGCAGAAGTGTAATAGTTTTCCCTGTTCTTATCGCCATCACAAAGGCGTCGATTGCGGCCGGGAGAATCGTTAAGGCATACGGGATAAAAAAATACTTCTTAATATGCACTTTTGTACCTTGAAGAGATGCACGATTCGTGAAACCAGTTCCCGGAATTGATGGATAATGAACATTGGCACTGACACGCCAACAAAGTTTGTGGAGATATGTTTGAAACGTCTCTGCTGAGTAATGGACGACAGGACAGTCCTTAACAACGGCTAAACGAGGATCATCCTTCATTAATTGTTGGAAGCAGGTTGGAATCATACGTTCCTTTGAACTATCTGAATCAAAGGCCAGTTGAAATTTTTGCCGGTCAATCATGGCACCAGCGGCTAAATCAAGAAGAGGCAGTCGGTCGAGTTCAGAAAATTGAAAGAGAAGGCGTTGACTGTTCTCTGAATAACACGGATATCGTCTTCGCATGGATGGAACATAGAGATAATAGTCTGTCGAAACTCGATACATAAAAAAGGCAAAAGGATCAGAAAAAAGATTGATGTACTCATTAATGAATGAAGCACCTGGTGGTTTTTTGTAACCAGAAGACCAAAGAAAAGGTACACTCGTTTCAACGAATGCATCTATTTTTCTCTTGAGGTCATCTTTGTTTTCAAGTTCCTCGTCGGCATCGAGAAACATAAGATATCGGCTTTCAGAGGCCTGGATGCCAATGAGTTTGCCATACTCTTGCTGTTGTTTTTTGTTATGCAAAATAGTGCACCCATATTGTTGAGCAATGCTCTCAGTGCAGTCTGTCGATCCGCCGTCAACGATAAGAATGTGTATTTTTTCCTGCGGATAAGACTGACGCTTCAGTGACGCCAATGAGGATTGCAGGGTTTTTTCCGCATTGAGTGTCGGCATAACAACCGTAACATCGATACTTTCAAGGACGGAAGAACTACTCATGGCATAATTATAGTATGGATTGAACGGTGCGGATGAAGGGTGTGATGAGTATCACCATGCTGGTGTTTGCGTTTGATTGATAGATATGACAGTGGATGTAAGAACAATACTTTTTGATGAGATCTGTAAAATATGTTGAAACGTCATATCACGGTATTGATTCCTGCGTTCAATGAAGCAAGCAATATCGCTGCGCTCATAGAACAGTTAGATGCTTCGACGAATGGTCTGCACAGGTATGATTTCACATATCTTTTCGTTGATGATGGTAGTACTGATGACACGACGAGTATTCTCGAAAGCCTTGCTGATGTAGATCAGAAGATATCGATTATTGAACTTTCGCGTAATTTCGGTAAAGAGATGGCGCTTACTGCTGGTATCAGTGTCCTTGATTGTGATGCAGTCATTATTATGGATGCTGATTTGCAGCACCCACCTCGCTATATCCCTGACCTCATTCGAGAATGGGAAGCAGGCTATGAGATTGTGGCGACGTGCCGCGTGAAGATAGAGGAGCAACCGTTTCTTCGTTGGCTAGGATCAACTGTCTTCTATACGTTACTGAACTCGATTTCTGATTTCAGGATGGAACCAGGTACCACGGACTTTCGACTGCTTGATCGCATCGTCATCGATTCCCTCAAGAGATTTACTGAACGGAACCGTCTCTTTCGGGGTCTCATTGATTGGATGGGATTTCAAAAGACAACGGTCGTCTTTGAGGCACCAGCACGGCATGCAGGTAAGGCACGATATAGTTATTCAAGACTTTTTCGTTTAGCACTTAACAGTTTTATGGCATTCTCATTGGCTCCACTAAAACTTGCTGGATACATTGGTCTTTTTGTGATTATTGTCTTTGGTGGACTGCTCACGTTTATGGTGACAGACAAGTTTATTGGGAATACTTTTGGTTTTTCTCCATTATCTTTTGTGATTGTGTCAAATGTGATAATGAATGGAATTGTACTTGGCTGTATTGGCTTAGTTGCTCTTTATATTGGACACATTCATACAGAAGTTATTGGTCGCCCCTTATTCCTCGTGAGAAGGAGAATAGGGAAAAATGTATTCTCATCATCCGAGGAATCGAGCAGGTCTCATCGTTGAAGTCCGTTTCTCACGATCTTCAACCCATTATGCATCAGTAGAAAATCATTTAGACAATAGGATACGAGAAACACGATGTCGTGATTAGCGAGTTACGATCTATTGGGGAAAAGCATGAAAGTAATAAAGGGTTATTTTCTTTCTTTCTTTGGCTTAGCAGTATTGTTGGTGTGCATGCAGGGAATGATTGTCCATGCGGCAGATGAAAGCAATATCTGCGAATTGTTTTCTCAGGGTCAGGTGGCATTTGATGAGGGTCAAGACGATCATGCGCTGAGTGTCTTTGACAAGATCACACAAACATCTGGTCGTGAAGAATGGCTTATTGATCTGAGATCTCGAGCGTTTGTCGAAAAATCCAGAATTTATTACCGACAACATGCATATCTTCCGGCCATAGACAATTGTTATTTCGCCATTCTTGAGTCACCAAATTTTTTTGATGCACATTACCATCGCGGTAAGGCTTATCTTGCACGCCATGATTACGATAAGGCTATCCGGACGTTCACTCGAGCAACACAAATAGATCCTGAGTCAGCATTAGCCTTGAGTCATCTTGGCTTTGCTCGTGGTGCACAAGGAGATATCAACGGTTGTATCGAACTTCAGGAAAAAGCAATCAAACTCAATGATCAGTTAGCTGTTGCCTATGCCCGTCGTGGGGCTGCAAAAGCTGCTAAAAACGATATTCAGAGAGCTCGAGAAGATGTTGAGAAGGCCCTTTCGATGGATTCTCGACTCGGTGAAGCACTCTGTATTCGAGCTCGACTCAAGGCTGCCAGTGGCGATTTGAAAGGTGCAGCACAGGATGCGGATCGAGCTATTGAATCTCAGCCAGCTATGGCTCGAGCACATCTCGAGCGAGGCTTTATTTGGATGTGGCAAGACAACGGGGCTGCAGCGTTGCCTCTTTTTGAAGAGGCAATTCGCCTTGATCCCCGTGAACCAGAAGCGTTTTTGGCGAGAGCACAAATCAGGTTATCGGCCAGAGACTATGAGCTGTCAAAGAAGGATTTTTCGAAAGTGATCGAGTTGTCACCGAAGCTTATGGGGGCCTATGCCGGTCGGGCAGAAGTGCATAAGCGATTGCACGATATGGAAGCATTCAGGGCAGATCTGCAGATGGCAGAACAACTGCGACCAGTTGATCCATCAAAGAAGAAGCGAGCGATCACCAAATCTGAACTGCCGCCTCGCTTTGAATTGCTATCAAAGGGAGTGGATCCATCTAAACATGATGATGTTATGAACGCTGCAAAAAAGATTGATGAGCTTGTTCAGGAAAACTATGACATTCATCAGATAACCCCTATGCCACGATCTGAGGACTCACATTTCGTGCGACGTCTTTATCTTGATATTGTAGGACGAATCCCAACATACCTTGAAGTGAACAGGTTTCTTCATTCACAGGATCCGGCAAAGCGAACGAAGTTGATAGATGACTTGTTGGCAAGAGATGAGTATGCACAGCATTTTTTCAACTACTGGGCAGATGTTTTTCGGTATCGTGATCGGCCAGTAGGAGATTATGTGCGTGGAGAACCATGGCGTCAGTGGATAAAGCAGTCTCTGGCAGAGAATATGCCATGGGATGAAATGGTTCAGGCAATGCTTACGGCTGAAGGAGCAACATGGGACAATCCTGCGACAGGTTATCTTCAGAGAGATCCTGGTATGCCTCTGGACATTGTGAATAATACGGTTCGTATTTTTTTGGGAACCCGTATTGGATGTGCGCAGTGTCATAACCATCCATTTGATTCATGGACACAAAAACAGTTTTATGAAGCAGCTGCTTTCATGTTCGGAACCCGAACCGAGATCGCTGGAGGCGATAAGCGATTTTTCGCAGCCAATCCGATTCCAAAGTTAAGAGAAGATTTTGACGCTATTGAACAAGAAGAAGAAGATAGGCGTCGACAGTCCTATGAGTTTGACCGTCACATGCGCAGAAACAGGATGATTGTTCATGACAATGTGTCAACGCAGTTGTCACTACCTGCAAATTATGCTTATGACGATGCAAAGCCCCATGAAACGGTAAGACCCAAGGTACTGTTCGGTTCAGACGTAACTTTCAAGCCAGGAGAAACGCCACGCCAGGGGTTTGCGAGATGGCTTGCATCTGCTGACAACCCTCGGTTTGCACTCACAATAGCTAACCGTCTTTGGAAACGTGCTTTTGGTGCAGGTCAGATTGAACCAGAAGATGATATGAGTGAATCGACCATCGCTGCGAATCCCCCTCTTCTGGAATTTCTTGAAAAGCTCATGCGAGATCTGGATTTCGATATGAAGGAGTTTCAAAGGGTACTCTATAATACAGAGACGTATCAGAGACAGGCCTGTTGTGAAGAAGTGGTTGCAGGGAAGCCATATCATGTCCCTGGCCCTATGCTACGACGAATGACAGCGGAGCAGGCTTGGGATTCAATACTTACATTGGCTGTGTATCCAATGGAATATCGTGAGCCTCCAGCGAGCCTTTTTGCGGAGGCTGTCTCCGTTGATCTTAATAAAGACTCGGCAGAGGATCTGATCACTTCAATCCAAAAGCTTCAAGCGATTGACCAACAAAGTCGAGAACTGAAAAAGCCATATACCTACAAGGGCAATCTTTTAGCTCGAGCATCAGAGTTGCCGTCGCCGTTGCCAGCAAATCACTTTTTGAGAATGTTTGGTCAGTCTGATCGGCAGCTCATTCAGGCTTCTTCAACATGGGGTTCAGTTCCTCAGGTACTATTCATGTTTAATGGACAGATATCCCATATGCTTCTGGAGAAGAATTCCACAATCTATAACAATATTATTCGCAAAAAAACGATTCATGATGGTATTGATGTGTGTTTTCTTACCATTCTCTCGCGCAATCCAACAGAAGATGAACTGTTGGCAGCCATGAAAGAAGTGAAAGAGATTGGCCCTGCTGGCTATGGGAATGTTGTGTGGTCACTCCTCAATACGCGAGAGTTTCTTTTTATTCAGTAAGGCAGCCTTTGGGGTTTAGAAACATGCGAGAGCTAGTATCTCGAATAGATCGAATGGGTCGACGACAACTCCTTTTAGGAGCGGCACAAACAGCCCTTGG
>CAXFJI010000093.1:0-8493 GCA_964003275.1 uncultured Planctomycetaceae bacterium | reverse complement strand
GATCATGGCTCCATGCCAATGCCAATGCCAACAGATCCTGTTGACCCAGTGATGCCACCGATGGATGACCACGATGGTCATGATGGGCACGATGATATGCCAACGGACGGCCATGACGGTCACGACCATATGGCTCCACCAGCATCATCAGGAGATTTCATTGATATTACGACATGGGGAACTTTCCATGGTTCTAACAACAACTCACACGATCATGAGCTCGTTGGTGGTCGAACAGCCATTACAACCGAGGCCATGGACGCATACAACAACCTGCGTGCCTTCTTGGGTCTTCCCGCGTTGACCATTGATGATGTTGGTGAATGGGCATTCGCCGAGCAACTGACAAACAATGCTCAGCCATATGGAAACGACATCCAGAGTGTCGGGCTCTGGTACGCCATGCAGGGTGCAAAAGTTGGCTGGATTGCTCAGGACAAGTATGACCCACAGATTCTAGCAGACATCCAACGAACAGCTCGGCTTGGTGATCCAGCTGATGTGATGACGATGGTTCGAGAGTTCGGAATCAGCGGATATGCCGACTACCTCGAGCAGTACAACATCGTTGATGCATTCATCAATACGCTCAAGATGGAACCACACTATGGTGGTGTGATGCATGGACGAACACACGGCTTCTTATCGATTGAAGGCGTTGCCATTAACCATGATGTCAATCACCTAACCGTTCTGAGCTGGGATCAGACTCAACCGTTCATGAACGACACCTTCGACTGGCCACAATGGCCAGCACTTGATGTCTCCGACACAGGCGTGATGGAGTACTACCAGAGCATGGTTGTTCTTGGTGATCCAGTTGGTCTGAACATGGAATCTTTCTCGGCTCCAGTAGCACCACCTGCTGTACCAGCAGATCCTGTTACACCACCAATGGATGACCATGATCATGGCACAATGCCAATGCCAACAGATCCTGTCGATGTCTCATATACCGTGGTTGCCTCGACAACAGACGTAAGCGTCTTGGTTGACTCTTCAGGCCTTGCCTATGTTAGTGAATCTGATGGTGATCCGATTGCGATCACCCGATCAGATGACTACTGGCAGGGTAGTGTTCCGCTCACTCGAGATGGAGCAACCATCATGGCTGCAGCCCGAGATGACCTCGGTCGCCTGCGTGTTCTCGACGGTGGTGGCGTAGACGTTTATGCATGGATTCTCAACGACAGCGGAGTGTTCGTTGGGGAAGATAGTCCAAGTGATACTTCAATAGCTGCAAAAGAATCACTCTTCCAGTTTGATATCGATGGTGATGGGATGGTCGGCCACGATCATGGCTCCATGCCAATGCCAATGCCAACAGATCCTGTTGACCCAGTGATGCCACCGATGGATGACCACGATGGTCATGATGGGCACGATGATATGCCAACGGACGGCCATGACGGTCACGACCATATGGCTCCACCAGCATCATCAGGAGATTTCATTGATATTACGACATGGGGAACTTTCCATGGTTCTAACAACAACTCACACGATCATGAGCTCGTTGGTGGTCGAACAGCCATTACAACCGAGGCCATGGACGCATACAACAACCTGCGTGCCTTCTTGGGTCTTCCCGCGTTGACCATTGATGATGTTGGTGAATGGGCATTCGCCGAGCAACTGACAAACAATGCTCAGCCATATGGAAACGACATCCAGAGTGTCGGGCTCTGGTACGCCATGCAGGGTGCAAAAGTTGGCTGGATTGCTCAGGACAAGTATGACCCACAGATTCTAGCAGACATCCAACGAACAGCTCGGCTTGGTGATCCAGCTGATGTGATGACGATGGTTCGAGAGTTCGGAATCAGCGGATATGCCGACTACCTCGAGCAGTACAACATCGTTGATGCATTCATCAATACGCTCAAGATGGAACCACACTATGGTGGTGTGATGCATGGACGAACACACGGCTTCTTATCGATTGAAGGCGTTGCCATTAACCATGATGTCAATCACCTAACCGTTCTGAGCTGGGATCAGACTCAACCGTTCATGAACGACACCTTCGACTGGCCACAATGGCCAGCACTTGATGTCTCCGACACAGGCGTGATGGAGTACTACCAGAGCATGGTTGTTCTTGGTGATCCAGTTGGTCTGAACATGGAATCTTTCTCGGCTCCAGTAGCACCACCTGCTGTACCAGCAGATCCTGTTACACCACCAATGGATGACCATGATCATGGCACAATGCCAATGCCAACAGATCCTGTCGATCCAGTGGTGACCGATCCAGTGGTGACCGATCCAGTAGTGATTGATCCAGTAGTGATTGATCCCACTCCAGTTACACCAACCACTCCATCGGATTCACCGATCGCAACGCATGACAAAGTGCTTGCAGCCTACTTTCCTGAATGGGGTATCTACGGACGTGACTACCAACTTGATGACGTCCCTGGAGATAAACTCACTCATCTGATCTATTCCTTTGCCAACCTTACAGAGGCAGGAGAAATGACTTTGTACGACAGCTATGCTGCCGTTGAAAAAAGATTTTCTGCTGATGAAAGTGTGAGTGGTGAAGCTGACCTTTGGTACTATCCTCCAGAAGACCCACGGTCTGAACAAACAGTTTGGGGGAATTTCAACCAACTGTCGCAACTCAAAGACAAGTACCCTCACCTGAAAGTAAGCATAGCAGTAGGAGGCTGGACACTCTCCGATCATTTCAGCACTGTTGTTTCAACAGAAGCTGGTCGACAGACATTCTCTGACTCGATTGTGAGCTTCCTCACAGAATATGAAGTCTTTGATGGCATTGACTTCGATTGGGAATACCCAGGCGGTGGTGGAGAAGCTGGCAATTCAGCCAGTCCAAACGATGGCTTGAATTATGCTCTGTTGATGACTGACGTTCGCGCAAAAATCGATGCACTCGGTGAATCGAGGGGACGTTCATATGAAATATCCGTTGCATCTCCTGCGGGTTTGGATAAAGTTGCCAACTTCAACTTAGCTGGCCTCACGCCTTCGGTTGATTTCTTCAATGTGATGACGTACGACTTCCACGGCACGTGGGAAAGTACAACAGGTCACCAAGCAGCCTTCACAGGCGACGCAAGTGGCTACGACATCGAAACTGCAGTCAAGGCATACCTTGATGCGGGAGTCGCACCTGAGCAAATTGTCCTCGGTGCTCCAATTTACACGCGAGCATGGAGCGGAGTTGCTGATGGTGGTGATGGCGGCTATGCCGAAACAGCGTCTGGAGCTGCTCCTGGAACATTCGAGGCAGGCAACTATGACTACAAGGATTTGCTTGCTGAAGTTCAGAGCCCCGATAGTCAATGGCAGCTTTATTGGGATGACTCTGCTCAGGCATCGTATCTCTACAATGCATCCGAGGATATTTTCAGTTCCTTTGAGACACCAACGTCAATTGCTCTCAAAGCTGAATGGGCAGAACAACTTGGCCTTGGTGGCATGATGTTTTGGGATCTTTCCAATGATGCAACCAATTCACCGGAGAGCCTTATTGACTCTGCATATCGCTCGTGGGTAATGGGCGAATCATTTGATTCCATTCGCTCAAGTTCATCACTCACCAATGAGATTATTGTTGGAGGAGACGGAACGATCACGTCTTTCGAGGCAGACTGGGAATAGGTACTAAACAAACGACTCCGCTGTCTCCTGAGGAGCTGGGCCATATTTCAGAGGCGCCATGGTAAAACTGGCCCGCCCCTGACTGACGCTTCGCACAGCTGCTGAATAACCAAACATACTCGCCAACGGAGCTTCGGCTGTGAGCACATTGATCCCGGCGCGAATCTCAGTCGCTGTGATAATTGCTCGACGCTGCTGAAGATCGTTAATGACATCACCCAGATGCTCCTCAGGAACACTTACCTCTAATTTCATTATTGGCTCCAGCAGTACGGTACCTGCAGCATCAAGTATTCTATCGATGGCTTCGGCCGACGCCATTCGTATAGCGACGTCAGAAGGGAGAGGATCAGGAACAGGGCTTTCGAGTACTACAATTTTTATTCCCCACAAAGGACATCCCCTCAAACCACCTCGCTCAGCACTCTCTCGAACAAACTCAGTCATGTTTGCAGCAAAGCTTGCCAGTGATTCACTTTCGGGAAACCATCCCTGCTCAACAATGGGACCTGTTTGATCATCAATCGGTTCTGCCTGCACTGATACTGAAGCCGTCAGCTGCTGTCCACTCACAAGACGATCAATCTTTCCTGTGGCTGAAACTTTTTTCTCAAGTGTCTCTTTGTAGCTCACACGAGGCTTATGAACACGACACCGCAGATTAAATTCTCGCTGCAGGCGATGCCGAATAACCTCTAGGTGAAGTTCCCCCATTCCTGAAATAAGTGTCTGCCCTGTCTCTTCGCTTTCAACAGCACGAAAGGTTGGATCCTGGCGTTTCATCATCTCTAGTGTGTCGGCAAGTTTTTTTCTCTCGAGGCTAGTTTCTGGCTCAATCGCCATAGAAATCACCGTCTCAGGAAACTGTATTGTTTCAAGAACAATTGGATGGGTTGCATCACAAAGTGTGTCACCAGTCACACTCAACCTCGGGCCAATCACCCCAACAATATCGCCGGCTTCACACTGGGGGACTTGTTCACGGCGATCTGCCTGAACATGCCACAGTTGTGCAATATTTTCTTTTTTTTGTTGAAGTGGGTTCCATGCTCGACTGCCTGCTTTAAGCGTCCCAGAATAAACTCGCATAAAATGCAGATCACCGTGTTTTTCTGCAATTATTTTGAACACAAGACCGCAAAAAGGTTCTGCCGGATCAGGTTTCCTCGAAATTGGATGAGGACCTTTTTTGCTTGGATTCATTCCTTCAACAGGCGGCACATCAGCTGGACTTGGCAAATACGACACCACAGCGTCAAGAACAGGCTGAATACCTATGCAGTCTAAGGCAGAACCCGCCAATACGGGAACAACCTTTTGTTGAATAGTTGCATCCCGGATTACTTTTCGTATCAGATCAGTGGGAATCGACTCTTCAGCAATGGCCAATTCTGCAATCTCGTCAGAAAAATCGAAGAGCGTGGAAATCAATTGTTCACGATACTCAGCAGCGATATCACCAAGATCATCAGGAATGGGTTCTCGTAAAATATCTGATAGGGATGATTTTCCCGCTAATGCTTCCTCTTTCTCAGGAAATATCAATAACTGCATTTCTATAAGATCAACAAGTCCTCGAAATGGATTCTTCACATGAGGCGGCCCCATGCCTAATGGTATATGCAAGACAAGTGGCTTGGCTGAAAGACGACTTTCAATCTGTTTGATAACACCAAAAAAATCTGCTCCTTCTCGATCAAGTTTATTGATAAGCGCGACACGAGGCACATGATATTTGTCCGCCTGACGCCAAACTGTTTCACTTTGAGCCTCTACCCCTTCACGAGCACTAAAAACTACAACCGCTCCATCCAGTACGCGCAGACTCCGTTCAACTTCGGCAGTAAAATCAACATGCCCTGGAGTATCAATGAGATTGATTGTCATGTTATCCCATTGAAATGACACCGCTGCTGAATAGATAGTGATCCCTCGTTCCTGCTCCTCTGGATCAAAATCAGTAATCGTCGTACCTCGATCGACTTCACCAAGACGATGACTTGTTTGCGTGTAGAAGAGCATGCGTTCAGTCAGTGTTGTCTTACCGGCATCGATGTGAGCAACAATGCCGATGTTTCGAATGTTCTTCAGTTTTTTTTTCATAATTACTGATTCACTAATGACTCAGGCCCCGGAATGGCCAACCAATAGGTTATCGAGTGATGGATAGACTAAGCCATGATTCCGAAATCACATTCTCTTTGGCACCTGGATACCAAGCAACTCAAGGCCTAATCGTAAGGATCGCCCAGTAAGATCGCACAAGGTAAGACGTGTTGACTTTTGTTCACCTGAGGCTTTCAAGACGGGAAGAGCGTCATAAAAACTTGAGTATGCGCATGCTACCTCAAAAAGCCAACTCGTCAGAAGATTAGGACGATAATCACTTTCGACATCCTCTAAAACTTCACCAAAACGAAGAAGCTTTACTGCGAGCGCTCTTTCGCGCTTATCGGTACATTTAAAAAATGCCTTGTCTCTCACCTGCTCTCGATCAATACCTCCCTTAGAAAAAATTCCATCTACCCGAGCCACCGCATATTGCATGTATGCAGCTGTATTTCCCTTCAGTTCAAGCATTTTGTCGAAACTGAACACGTAATCAGTCGTGCGATTCTGCGAAAGGTCTGCGTACTTTATTGCCCCCAGTCCAACCGCCTCAGCAATATCTAAACGCTCTGCTTCCGACATGTGAGTACCTCGTTCCAAATCTGCAGAAGTCACAACATCAAATGCTCGAGCAACGCCTTCATCGAGCAATGGCTCTAGCCCGACTGCATCACCTGCACGTGTTTTGAATGGCTTGCCGTCTTCTCCCAGAACTGTTCCAAAAGCAACATGCTCAAGTTTGACCTTTTCTAAATTAGGGAGCCCCCACCGGCGTGCTGTCTCAAACAATTGCTTAAAATGCTGGCCTTGGCGATGATCAACGACGTAGAGAATTCGATCAGGCTTCCATTCTCTATGTCTCCATTGAAGAGTTGCCAGATCTGTCGTGGCATACAGAAAAGCACCGTCTGCCTTACGCACCAAAAACGGCGGCTGATCTTCGCCGTTGAGAAATACTCCAAGTGCACCACGCGCCTCTTTTGCCAGACCTTTTGCAGACAGTTCCTCAACAACAGCACCCAACATTGGCTGGAAGAAACTCTCTCCCAACCAATGATCAAATGAAACATCAAGCCTCATATAAATTCGGTCAATTTCGTGTCGACATATGGGTATAAATTTTTCCCACAGCCTTCTGTTTTCTTCATCTCCTTCGTGTAGTTTGGCCGTCTCGAGAAGTACTTCCTGCCCTACATCAGGAAATTTTTCCAGTAACCCTGCAGCCTCTTCATCTTCAATAAATTCCGAAGGGTCCTTGTCAATGAGTTTCCGCACGAGACGATAGAGGCGACCTAACTCGTCGGTTGGATTATCATCGAACGCACGCTCATTCCGAAGATGTTTCCAACCCCAAAGAATCATACCGAACTGAGTTCCCCAATCCCCCAGATGATTATCTGTAATGACTTGATGACCACGAAATTTCAAAAGATTCGCTAAGGCATGCCCAATGACTGTCGAACGAATATGGCCTACATGCATTGGCTTAGCTACATTGGGAGATGAATAATCAACAATGATTATTTCTGGGTGTAGGATTTCCTCTATTCCCAATCTCGAATCCTTTGAGGCTGTAACGATCGCCTGAGATAAAGCCTCATCCCGTATACGCACATTGATAAAGCCTGGGCCAACTGGCTCAAGTGGTTGTTCAAATAATGCCCCGACTTCGAGTCGATCTATAATGGCCGCCGCTATCTCTCTTGGTTTTTTTCCAGCTTTTTTTGCCAACGGCATAGCCATTGTTCCGGAGTAGTCACCAAACTTCGGGTCAGCGGCTTCTCTTACTTGATCAATGAGCGAAAGAAGTTCATCCTCATGAATGGCTACAATGCCATCTTCGGAAAGCTTTATAAGTGCTTTTTTGAAAATCTGTCTTAGGGCAGAGCGAAAACAAACACTCTCCACAGTATCGTCGTCACTCATCCAGTCGTGGCTCCTGTCGCTGGAATCTCGATACGGCCAGCATCCGCCCATAAGTTTTCTAGGTCCCAGTAAGATCGTGACTGTACATCAAACAAATGAACAACCACATTACCGAAATCCATGACAATCCATTTGCTTTCTTCATACCCTTCTATTGCTCGGACTTCATCCTGCATGTCACGACGAATAGTCTGTTTGATCTCATCAGCCATCGCATGCATTTGACGACGACTTGTACCAGTGGCAATCACAAAATAGTCAAACACATCGGTCACATCACGTAAATCAAGTATCTGAACATGAGATCCTCTGGTTTCATCAATGATTTGAGACACCCTCAAAGCAAGTCGCTGGGACTGCTCTCTGTTCTGACGAGATTGATCGTGATGTTCCATGGCAAATGAGTCTATCCCTGTATAACTGTTCATAAAGTACTTTTGCGAGCACAGGCTCGAGAAGCAGCAAGAGCAATTCCGCAAAGTACGAGATCTGGCACTTCAATTGCTCCTGGCACAGCATCGCGAACAGCAGCTCGCCAACCACCGGTGAGTATTATGTCTGGCGCTGGCTTAACTGGAAGACATTTTTTTGCCTCTTCTACAAGTCGAGCAATAGCCCCACGCATGCCCCAGCCAATACCTGCGGCAATTCCCTCTTGCGTGGTTTTTCCTGGCATCTTCGCCACAATTCCCTGTTCCAAGGCAGATACCTCAGGCAAGCGATTGGTTCCCTCGGCGAGAGCACGAGTCATAAGCTTTGGGCCTGGAAGAATAGCTCCTCCCAAGAATACTCCCTCCTCAGAAACAATATCCACTGTCGCTGCAGTCC
>CAXFJI010000092.1:0-8508 GCA_964003275.1 uncultured Planctomycetaceae bacterium | reverse complement strand
CCGAAGGAAAAAGAGGTGCTGACGGGGTTCGGTTGGCTGATGTCAATGGAGACGGCCATCTGGACATTGCGACTGGTTGGGAAGAAGGTGGTGCAGTGGTGGTGTATCTGAATCCCGGACCGAGCAAGGCTCGCGAGGAGTGGCCTTCCGTGACCGTCGGTTCAGTTCGAGGAGTGGAAGATGCAGTCTTCGCTGACCTGGACGGGGATGGTGCGATAGACGTGGTGTCTTGTGCGGAGGGCAAAATAAATTGTGTATTCGTGCATTGGGCGCCACCATCGAAGGCAGATTACCGCATTGGTTCGAAGTGGAAGACGGCTTCCTTTCCAATGACTGCCGAACGTCGGTGGATGTTCGCCCTGCCAATGGACGTTAATGCGGATGGCCGGTTGGACCTGGTGATCGGATCAAAAAATAAAGATGCGATCGTGGGGTGGCTGGAGAATCCAAAGGATTCTCGGGACACGTCTTCTTGGAAACTGCACCCACTTGCGCCAGCCAGTTGGATCATGTCGCTGCAGGCATCTGACATCGACAGCGATGGTGATGAGGATATTGTGTATTCTGACCGCTTCGGATCGGCACCGGGGATCTATTGGCTGGAGAATTCAGAAGACCAAAAAACACGATGGCAACGGCGTTTGATTGGTGCTCTGGGGCATCAGGTGATGTTCCTCTCGGTAGGGAATCTGACAACAGGGGTGCTCGACAAGCAACGTGCAACGGAAGTGGTCTGCCCAACCCTAGATGGTGAGCTGCTTCACTACGTACCGGATGGGTCAGGGAAGTGGGATGAGTCGATCATTCCGCTCCCCTTTGGCTTGAAAGCCGGGAAGGGTGTTGCGATTGCCGACGTCAATTTGGACGGGCGACCTGATCTCGTAACGACGTCCGAAGCACAGCGTGAGGCAGATGACATGGTTTCCGTGGCCTGGAAAGAAAACTCAGAAAAAGGCTGGATCGATCATGCAATCAGTGACTTACGCGGTCGCAAATTCGATCGAGTGGAAATGCTTGATTTAGACGGCGACGGCGATTTCGATCTAATTTCATGTGAAGAGGTGCACGATCTTGGTGTATTCTGGTATGAGAACCCAACGCGCTAGTTAAGAAGAGATTGATTGAATTGTTTTGCAACGTGGGTCGGTATGCCGAAGTGTTCCTTGGGCAAAACGCCGCACGTGTATGAGGACGAAAACACGACTGATTTTCAGTGAGGTCCGTCATGTTTCAGCGATGCCTGCTCTTGATTTTGGTGACCGCTCTGTTGAATCCCTTGGTGGTTGAGTCTGCAGAAGAACGGTCTCCTGTGGCTGTATCAGAAATGCGTCATTCGGGGATGGAATGTGCGGCGGTGGATCATTGGTTCCGGGATCAGGTGTGGGTCAAGGTAGGTGAACGCCAGTGCCTCAAATGTCACCAAATTCAAGGGGACGCTTCGGATAGTCAATTTTTACTAAGTGATCCTGCACGACTGCAGGTTGCAGCGCGCAGTAAGGCCCTGAATCAGAACCGGTTGGCATTTGCCAAAATGGCAGCGGCTCAGGAAGGTGATGAATCAAGATTGCTGCTCAAGGTACAGGGCCTGCTCGATCATGGTGGCGATGCAGTCTTGAGCAAAGACTCGACTGAATTTCATATCCTTCAGGAGTTCGTTCAAAGGCAAAGGAGTGCGCTACCTTTGTCATCACCGATTGGCAACGAATCAGAGTATACCCCACCTCCATATTTCGATGGCGTGAGCATGCTCACGCCACGTCGCTTATTGCGACGCGTCACACTGTCGTTAGCTGGCAGATTGCCAACACCTGAAGAGGATGTTGCTGTCGGCAAGCAGGGAATGGAAGCACTGGATAAGATTTTGGATGAGGTGATGCAGGAGGATGCCTTCTATACACGGTTAACCGAGGGGTTCAATGACATCTTTCTCACGTTGGGATATGACGGCCTTCCCGAGCGAGTACTGGGTTACCGCAACTTCGGTGAGACTCGGCACTGGACACAGAAATATGACTTGAGCCACATCGCTGATGAAAAAGAGCGGCGACAGGCTCTCTACAAACTGACCGGTGACTACCGGGCATCTATATTGCGTGAACCGCTGGAGTTGATTGAGTACATCGTGCGTCACGAGCGGCCGTTTACTGAGATTGTGACAGCGGATTACATCATGGTTTCGCCGTACACGGCCCGTGGGTACGGCATCTTTGACCGGTTGAAGGAGCAGTTCGAGAATCCAGATGATTATATGGAGTTTATTCCCACCCGGCTTGAGTCATTAACGCTACGCGATGGGAAACCAGATCAGACAACACCGACTGGAATGTATGGGCATGCGGGAATGCTGTCGACGTTTCATTGGTTGAAACGTTATCCAACCACTGAAACGAACCGGAATCGTTTGCGATCCCGGATGTTCTATCAGCACTTTTTGGGCGTGGACGTGATGGCGCTCGCTCCGCGCGTGACTGACGCGGCGGCTGTCGATGCAGCATATGAAATTCCAACAATGCAGGCAGCGGACTGTGTTGTTTGTCATCGAACCGTGGATCCGGTAGCCGGGCTGTTTCAAGACTACTACGACACTGATGCCATGCTTGATAACGGCCCGTACAGTCCACGGATGGATGGTTGGTTTACCGATATGTTCCATCCTGGTTTTGAAGGTGACGCCTTACCGAAATCCGAACGATGGCGTGCATTACAATGGCTGGGTGAACGCACTGCGAAAGATCCACGGTTTGCCGTGGCGATGGTGAAACACGTGTATTACATTCTGATGGGGCGTAAGGTGTTGACTGCACCACAGGATATCGACCACCCACTGTTTGAATCCTATCGCCGTGCATGGCAAATGCAACGCGATGAAATCAGCAGGATTGCAGTCCGTTTTAGTGAGGCAGACTTCAACTTAAAGGTTGCATTCAAGGCGCTAGTCTTTTCGCCCTTCTATCAAGCGGATGGTTTAGATGTTGCAGTGAAACACCCACGCCGACGGGCCGAATTGGATGACATTGGTCTGGTCCGATTGCTGAGCCCCGAGCAGCTGGAGCGAAAAATCGAAGCAGTCTTTGGAACGCCATGGGGGCGTCTGAATCGACACCTCGAGATTCTGTATGGAGGTATTGATTCCAAGGAGGTCACGGAACGCATTCTGGATCCAAGCGGCGCGATGGGAGCAATCCAACGGCTCATGGCTAACGAAGTGAGCTGCCGAAATGTGGCGGCAGATTTTGCTTTAAAACCCAGTGAGCGAAAACTGTTTCCTGAAATAGAACCAGATGTCGTACCCGGTGATGAGTCGGCAAATCAGAACATTCGACAGTCGATTGCGCAACTGCATCAGCGGCTTTTGGGGCGATTCGATGCCGTGGATTCCCCAGAAGTTGAACGCTCATTTCAACTCTTTGTTCGTGTGATCAGTGATGCGAATGCGGCACGGGATCGGGGACAGCCGATCGATCAAATGGAAAATTACCATTGTTGTGCAAATCGTGAAGATGGAACACGGACACCCGATCCGCATTATACGTTACGCGCGTGGCGTGCTGTGCTGACGTATCTGCTCCGCCAGGAAGAATTTCTTTATGAGTAATTTCTTAGACGTCCATGAATCGTTATGGTGTGACAGACGTTTGTTTGATTTGATGAAACAAACGCTCATAATCTGGGAAGCATACCCATGAATACTCGACGTCACTTTCTGAAACGTTGCAGTCTAGCCGGATTGGGATTAGCCATTCCACTCACGGTGGAACGGTTGCGAGGCGACGAACGTCAACGCGAACTTCCACATTACGACGGACCCTACTATGTCGTGGTCAATGCCTCGGGAGGGTGGGACACGACGTATCTTATGGACCCGAAGGGGATTGGCGGAATCAATCGACTCTACGAGGAAGGGGACATTCTGACTGAAGGGAATCATCGCCTGGCGCCGACTGCTAAGCACATTGAGAAGGGAATGAGTAATGAGGAGTTTTTCGCCAAGTATGGCAGTGAGTTGCTGACAATTAACGGCCTCGATTATTCGATTAACAATCATTCACCATGTTCGCGTTACATGGCCACAGGAAAACTTGATAGTCAGGCGTATCCCACGTTTGCTGCCCTGGTAGCTGCCTGTAAAGGACCAGAGTGTCCACTCTCCTTTTTGACGTTTGGGAACTACTCAAGTACAGGGAACCTTGTGCCGATGTCTCGCGTTCCATATCTGACTTCGCTGTCAGGGTTAGCGAATGCCGATGGGGTCCATGGCGGAGTTCACTCACCGTATCATGATACCTTTGTCATCGACCGTATTGATCAGGCGTTGAAAAGTCAGCAGGATGCGCGTGAAAAAACAGCCAGACTGCCGCGCCGCCAGCGCGCCCAAAGCATGCTTTATGCGGCCCAGTTGAACTCGAAAGCATTGCAACGGGTCGCACCGTATATTTCGAAAGAAATGGCAGAAGGGCGATTCCCGCAGCAGGCCGAGATTGCATTGGCAGCATTTAAGGCCGGAGTGTGTGTTTCCGCAAATCTTTCGATTGGTCAGTTTGACAGCCATGCGAATAATGATCGTGATCAGATGCAACTCATCCCCGAACTTCTCGCGGGCATTGACGAGTTGCTGCGCCGTGCAGAAGACCTGCAGATTCGTGACAAGTTAGTAGTCGTGATTCAAAGTGAGATGGGACGGCGTCCAATCTACAACAAAGGAAATGGGAAAGATCATTGGTCGATTGGATCCGCCATGTTTCTGGGACCTGGCATTCAAGGGAATCGGGTGATCGGCGCGACGGATGAAGAACAGTTTCTGGTCCCTGTGGATGTGGACACACTCGCAGAGAACCGGGATGCAGGCATTCGAATTCGACCGGAACACATTCATGTCGCGTTGCGAGAACTGGCTGGGATCGACAGTCATGCGGCAAGCGAGCAGTTTCCATTGGATGTTTCAGAGAGCGAACGGTTGCAAAAGATCTGGGGCTAAGCAACTGCGTATCGACATTGATCACCTGAATCAAATGATTCTACGTGCCGTTGTCGGCTTCTGCATGCCAGGGATCGTCCACTTGCATGAGGGATTCGTATAACACTACAGCAGTACCCACGATCGTGAACAAGTGCGTCTGTGAAGTGGCAAATACACAAGAAACGCTTGCGCGCCTAGGAGCCAGTCGTCGGTAGTGCCTTAGAGGTACTGAACATCAGCCGACTACTCATCGCAATGGCAAGAACGCCTGCAGGCATGATCAATATTTCCCAGGTAAGACTATCGGCCAGCAATCTCTCAGCCAATGTTCGCACGAACATCACAGCGATTAGTACGCCGACGACTTGAAGAAGTGTTTTCTTGAGTGATTCAATGCTGTCAACCTTCATCCACCGAGGACGGCTTGCAATGTCTTCAGTTTGTGAAAGAAACAATGCATAGATCCCATATGAAAAGTATAGAAATGTGAGTCCTGTGAGTCCGTTGTCGAGTGACTCAAGGAGCAAGAGATTTGCCGCAGGACGAGGGTTCGCTTCGGCAGCTACTGGATCAAGTGATGACCGATATACGTCAAGGTAACGCATGACAGCTTCTCCGGTATTGGCTGCTCCAATAACAAACATCAAGAGCGCCCCAACCAGTGATGATAAGACAGCAACAACACTAAACCATCGAGTAAGACCCATCAGTTTTGTTGTAATCGGTAATTGTTTCATGTTTAAGTGTTTCCGCGAAGAGTATTGTAAAAATGAATATTCCAAAAGATTGGTTATGAACAGAGAAACAGTTGAGCTATGTGTATGAAAACATCCGCATCATCCGAAAGCGGTATGTCCGGTATATTCAACGTGCTTTTTGATCGCCAGAAATTGAGTTTGAAGCGCTGTCGTTCCCTTCAATTGATTTCATAAGTGCACTTAATGCAGCACATCGATCAGGGTGTTGTTTAGCAAGATTGATTGTTTCTCCAAGATCTGTGCTGAGATCGTATAACTCCTCAGCCTGGGGTCGATTCTCATCTATGGCATAGCCATGAAAGAATGCATCTGGTTTGAGGTACTTCCAATTATCCTTTCGGACTCCAGCCTGATTGAAATAAAAATAGTTTCGGCCCGTCTGGCGTTCTCCAAGAAGTAATGCTTTTTGACTAATGCCATCGATCGCACGGTCATCAGGAACCCTGTAGCCAGTAAGATCAGCAAAGGTCGGTAGAAAATCAATCGTTGCAAAAATAGCATCTGACGTTTTGCCAGACGGTACATGTCCAGGCCATCGAGCGATACATGGAAGTCGATAACCTCCTTCGTACGGCGATCCTTTTCCATTTCGTAGGGGGCCTGCATCGCCCCAGAATTTCGTCCCTTCCGGATGTCCTTTTTTGCGACTTGTGTATTTCTTTTGATTCCAAGGACCATTATCACTTGTATAGATAACCAATGTGTTTTCCGTAAGCTGCATGTCATCAAGAGCATCGAGGAGTCTGCCGGTTTCAAAATCAAATTCTTCGACGACATCACCGTAAAGATTTCCATCAGACGTGCCACGAAATTGATCAGATGCGTCAATAATGGTGTGCATCATCGTATGTGCAACATAGAGCAGGAAAGGACGATCGTTTTTTCGTCTCTCGCGGAGATAGGCGATTGCTTTGTCGGTATAGAGCGTGGTGAGGCTACCCATTTGGTCTGTTGAGCCTGCCTTCTCATTATTCTCGTGAAAGGCAACCTTCCCACCATCATTCGCACCGAGTGTCCCGAAGTAGTAATCAAAGCCTTGAGCATTCGGCATGCGATCAGTAATCGGTTTGCGGTTGGAGACATCCCATTTTCCGATACATGCCGTCTGGTAGCCAACACCTTGGAGGAGTTCTGCAAAAGTGATCTCTGAAGCAGGCATGCTCCAGCCTTTGCTACGAATGGGTTGACGGCCGGTGAGCAGTGCAGAACGGGAAGGACCACACACAGTCTGTGAATAAAAGGATGTAAATCGGGTGCCTTCGGCTGCGAGTTTGTCTAGTCGTGGTGTTTTGTGTGTTTGACTCCCATAGCATCCTAAGTCAGCATAACCCTGGTCATCAGTAAAGATAATAAGAATATTTGGTGGCTCGTCTGATGAGGTGTTGCTCCCAAAGGCCAGGCATGCGAATGAGGGGAGTAGACTGATGAAGAGAATCTGAAAGAGTTTTACATTCATGTGTGATATTCGCGATGTAACAAAAGACTTCTCAGGCAAACACGCAGCAATTAAATATACACCGAAATTCCTTAAAGAGAGATAGTTGATTTCCAACGCATTTTGAAAAAGGTTCTCGAGAAAGAAGGCCTCATACAAAGGTGCTAGTCGTGATGTACGTTCTGTAAAAGACGGCAGATATCGAGGCCACGGTCGATGGCAGCCTGCATGTTCCGAGGTGAAATTTCTTTCTTCATGTGATAGACCGCAATCTTCGTACCAGCAGCGTCAGTACTGAGATTATTATGACGTTCAAAGAAGTGTACGACGTCGTCATTAAAAAGTTTTCGAACTGTTTGTTCATTCTTTTGTGTTCCTTGAAGCCAAAACCGCTGAGCAAACTCTTGATGCTCGCTCATATCAATGGTGTGGGGCATGAGCGATTGAGCCATCGGCATGATCGATAGCAGAAAATCTTGACCAGGTTTGTCACGCTGCGTCTGGGCTCGTAGAGAAAATACTGGGAGGTTGAGCCCCGGCCATTCAAAGAGAAGAACAGTTTGCAAGCAGGGTCTTGAGTTGGAATTACGGTAGCTATAGCGATAGTCCAAAATCGTGATTGGCGTATCATGCATTGTTCCTTTTATGACGTTCCACACGCCTCGTTGAGAACCACGTGTAAACAGTGGAAGGCGACTCAATGACTGAATGAAGGTTTCTTCTTCATCGCCATCAAGAGGCACAACTGAAAAGTTCAGTGATTCGGCTAGCTGCTTCATTGCTTTGGCCCGCAGCTGACCTTGGACAATGGCATAGGCAAGAAACGTAAGGAAGAACAGGAGTATCCCTACGCCAATATAAACTTCCATTTCATCCCCACGTTTGAAGTGTCAAGAACACTCTCTGCACGATGCCCTGCAAAGTATGCAGTGCTCCATGGCGTAGTATCAAGGGAACGGCGTTCTATTCTTAAGAGTACCTTATCCGATGAGGTTTTCTGGTTTCTTGAGGGAAGGCGTTGCGCTCAAATCAAAAGTGACTCGAAACCTCAGTCATATTGCCCAATATTTCCAGGATCGAGTTCTTTGCTCGCTGGGAAAAAGAAAAACGTATGGCCGCGTATCCGATACGGATTCAATGATAAATATTTGCAAAGACTGATATCCAGAATTATAAAAACGATTGGCTCATCAACTTCAGTAGGATTTTTTATTTTGAAATATGATCAAGATGCGTTGTGACAAAAACAATATTCTTCGTGTTGAAAAACTCGAACAGCGCTTAGCGCTCTCTGGGTCGGAGCCATCTCTTCCAGTTGCGATGTGGGTGGAGGGCGATACGTTTGACACTCAAGATTA
>CAXFJI010000091.1:0-8547 GCA_964003275.1 uncultured Planctomycetaceae bacterium | reverse complement strand
ATCTGGCTCTTATTTTGGTTTCACTCGAAGGCACTCGGCCTGATGGAATTTGAAACATGCGGATTGTCCACATTACAGCTGGCGCAGGAGGAAGGCTTTGCGGATCATGCCTTCATGACAATGCCCTTGTTCAAAGCTTGGTAAGACGAGGCTGTGATGCCGTGCTGCTTCCCGCGTACGTTCCGACGACAACGGATACACTCAACGTTTCCGAATCTCGTGTCGTGATGGGAGGAATCAATATTTGGCTCCAGGAGAAAATTCCTTTTTTTCGGTATACGCCTTGGTTTATTGATCGACTGCTGGACTCTCCCCGTCTCCTGCTTTGGCTGTCTTCTCACACGGGAAACATGGAAGCAGCAGACCTCGGCCCCCTGACAGAATCATCACTTCTAGGTGAGCACGGACATCAGAAAAAAGAAATTCAAAAACTCTGTTTTCTTCTCACCAATGAAATTCAGCCCGACGTTGTTCATCTCTCGAACGCTCTTCTCTTGGGCATGGCACATCCAATACGGAAAACAACAAATGTGCCCATCGTATGCAGTCTGTCTGGTGAAGATATTTTTATTGAGAAGATACCAGAGCCGTGGTATTCCAGAATCCGAGAACTACTGCGGAAACAAGCACGCTCTGCAGACCGATTTGTTGCGATGAATATGTTTTTTGCTGACTTTATGGCGGACTATCTTGCAGTTCCACGCAACCTCATTGAAGTTATTCCACATGGCATCGATCCCAATGTGTTTCCTCAAACACCACCGGATATATGCAAACGTATTCAAGAAAAAAAGGCACTCGGAAAACCAGTCGTGATTGGTGCACTCGCGCGAGCATGCCCTGAAAAAGGTCTTCATTTGCTCATCGAAGCGCTGCCAATGGTAAGAAAGAAAATCAATGCAGACATTCATGCAGCAGGCGCGGTTATTGAATCTGAAAAAGAGTATATCGATACATGTCTCCAGACAGCTTGTACCGAGGGTGTTGCAGATCATTTCACATGGCTTGGTCAGCTTGATCATGCCGCCAAGCATTCGTTTTTTCGTTCCATTGACCTCTTTGTAATGCCAACTGTTTTCCCAGAGGCCAAAGGCATTCCCGTTATCGAGGCAATGGCTTCCGGCGTGCCAGTTGTTGCTCCAAATCATGGAGCATTTCCGGAAATGCTCCATGACGAACACAATGGACGCTTGCACAAGCCTGGCGATGTCCATGACCTTGCTCGTGTACTTATTGAGACCCTTGAATGCACCCAAAGAAGCAGAGAACTTGGAATCAATGGTCATGCCTTTGTCCAGCAGCGTCATCTTGCGGATCAAATGGCTGAACAACATGAATTGCTATATGATCGCGTGATTTCAACTCACATCTGATAAATCATTCTGCTCATCACGCCCCTTCGTTTCAGGGAATACAAGGGATGCAATCACACTGGTACCAATCAGTCCGATAATGACAAGCAGTGACACCGCTGGGTGGATGAGATGCCCCTTCGAATGAGGATCCCAACCGCCAATATCTGCCAGCCATTGGTTATGTCTTCCTGCTTCAGCAATCATTTTGCCACCCACAAAGATGAGTACAGCTGAAAGACCATAGTTGAGGAATCGGAATAGATCCATGACCCCTGCGAGTAGAAAATACAGTGCCCTCAAACCAAGAATAGCAAACACATTACTCGTAAACGCGATAAATCGCATGTAATGCGTGCCGCTCGATACCACTCCGAGGATCGCTGGAACACTATCAACCGCAAAAAGAACATCCGTGCATTCTACAACGACAAGTACAAGAAACAGTGGCGTCGCCATCAGATGTCCATTCTCTCGAATGAAGAACTTATCTCCTGCCGAACGCGATGCAACAGGAATAATGCGACGAATTGTTCGAATAACAACATTATCTCCTGGCTCGTGTTCCTCTTCGCTCAAAGCCAGTTTGATACCCGTGTAAACCAGAAAAGCTCCAAACACCCACAACACCCATTTGTATCGCTCTACTAATTCAGCACCCAAAAGCACAAATGTAAGGCGCATAAAAACAGCACCGAGAATACCCCAGAAAAGAACACGGTACTGATACTTTAGTGGCACCCCGAAGTATGCAAAGACAACAGCAAACACAAAGACGTTGTCCATCGATAGCGACCACTCAACAAGGTACCCAGTGAGGAATTCAATAGCCGGCTGAGCTCCAAGCCACCACCACACAAAGCCATTGAAACAGAGCGCGAGCGCTGACCAAAAACATGTCCAAAATGCACTTTCACGCAGGCTTGGCTCGTGTGAGTGTTTGTGAAAAACTGTCAGATCCAAAATAAGAAGTATTGCAACAGCGGTCCCAAAGATGAGCCAGTGGAACATCCGTATCGGACTACTGTCTACCGGCATGGCAGGCACGACAGACGCTGCGGTGTTGACAGAGAGGATAAATGGCGTCAAGACAAGCAATTCCTATACTGATCAAGCATGCTCTACTTGATCAAAGACAATCTCGTGAATCTTAGAACCTTAACTGGCAACGGTAAACACTCGGATCATGAGAAGCGATAATTCTTCACGTCACCTAGTCAGTGACCTCAAAAAACTGGCTGTCATGGCTTCGAATACCGCGTGAATAGACTCCCATTCTCGATCTTCAGCCTGACAGAAAATAATATACGTAGCTTCACGATTCTCAACAGCACGGACGTGCGCCGTATTTGTAAGGTCAAGACAGTAAAAGTTGAAGTCGAGACCAGAAAGCTGAATTCCGGAAATAGTATCGTGAACTACCTCAATGTCGATATCCTGATACTCTTTTTGCATCTCACTTGAGACAACTTGCACCATCTCTTTCGAATTGGTGCCAGAAGGATACACACTGATATTCCAGAAACCTCCATCAGGCGACTGCACAGTGGCCGATGAGCCGCCTACATCATCGGAATCTACGTCGATAGACCAATTATCCGGATACTCGAACGTGACTCCAAATTGCTCGAATTGCATGAATACTCTGATGACTAAGAGGAAAACGCTGAATTATAACATCTTTAGCGATCTAGACGGTCATTCGATACTTCGCTACCGTCTCGCCCGAAAGATTGGCAAAAAGTCAATCTCTTTGTGCGGCAATTTCACTCAACCACGTCAGAACGTTACTGGAAAATATGGCGTTACAAGCAGCCACTTCAGCCGTTGTTCCTCGAGGCACTTCTGCCCATCTTCTTGACTACCTCATCCCGGCTGCGATTCTGCTCGCTGTACTGGTCGTCATGGCGCCCGTTCCAGCTGCTGTCGTTGATGTCATGCTGGCAGCCAATCTCACGTTGGCTGTTCTAGCCCTTCTTGGATCACTGGCAGCAAAAACCCCAATCGAAATGAGCATCTTTCCCACGTTTCTTCTTGGGGCCACATTAGTTCGATTGGTGCTCAATATTGCCACGACTCGACTTATTCTCACCCAAGCCGCTACGGAAGGCACATCTGCAGCAGGGCAAGTTGTTGAGGCCTTTGGCGAGTTCGTTGCAGCAAATAATCTTGTTGTTGGGGCTGTGATTTTTTCCATCATTGCAGTCATTCAGTTTGTTGTCATTACTGCTGGATCAACTCGAACCAGTGAAGTTGCAGCACGATTTACGCTCGATGGCCTCCCAGGAAGACAGATGGCTATCGACACCGAAGTGCAAGCCGGCAGCATTACACGTGAACAAGCACGTGAAATGCGAAATGACCTTCAAAAGCATGCCGATTTTTTTGCGAGTATGGATGGAGCAAGTCGATTCATCCGTGGTGAGGCAATTGCCAGTGTTATTATCACTGGTGTGAATGTTGTTGGTGGGCTCATTGTTGGTATAAGCCAGCATGGCATGCCCGTGCAAAAGGCCGCAACTGTTTTTTCGCAGCTCACCATTGGGGATGGTTTGGCTACTGCCATTCCAGCGCTTCTCATTTCCATTGCGATGGGGCTTCTCGTTTCTCGATCAAGTCACGCCACCGATTTATCACGAGAGTTCGGGCGCCAGTTTACATCTCGGCCTCACGTCTTAGCTATCACCGCTTTATTTCTAGGTCTTCTAAGTTTTTCAGACCTTCCTCGAATTCCACTCTTGGTCATGGCGGCAATTACCCTCACTGGTGCTTGGTTGACATATCGTCGGAAGCGTCAATTTTCAAAACCGACAGCGCTCTTGTCAGATGCTCAGAAGACAAGTGCGACTTCACTCACCGAGTCCGTCCTTGCAAACACGAATATTGAAGTCGAACTTGGTGCTGGGCTTGTCTACCTTGTTGCAGAACAATCAAGTCAAGGAACCATGCAGGATATCCGTAGTGCGGTCTCTGGAATGAGAGACCGCATCGCCGGTGATCTTGGATTTCTTGCTCCTTCGATTCGCTTTCGAGACAACCGTATTCTTCCAGAAAGAACACTTCGTATTTGCCTTGCTGGCGATACGGTTCACGAATCCTCTATTCCTGCTGCGAGATGGTTTGTCGTGCCGCATGCAAATATGAGCATTGATCTCGAAGGGGAAGAGGACACCGATCCAATATCACTTCGAAATGGAGCGTGGGTAGGGCAAGCACAAGCTGAAGCCCATAGCCAGCGAGGTGTGGCTGTCTTTGGTGTCGGTGAGATGGTCATGCGTTGTATTGAAGCATCCATCCGTCAACACGGTCATCGTCTTCTTACACGCGATGCCGTCTCGCGACTCATTGAATCTCTTCGTCAAACTCAACCCTCTGTTGTGGAACAAATCAACCCTCAGTCTTTATCCCTCGCGCGCATTCATCGAACGCTTCAAGCCCTTCTGAAAGAGAATGTACCGATCAGGCCGCTTTCAGAACTCATTGAAGTAATGAGCGACCTAACAGATGGGAGTGATCGCGTTGAACAAAACGTTTTCGTTGAACGCTTAAGGCACCATTTTTCCCATGCCATTTGCAGTCGACTTCGGGATTCTGATGGCAAGTTATCTATTATTCGCTTTGGCTCCGGTGCGCTAGATGGGATACGAGACGGTGCCCCCCCAGCGTCACTTATTTCTCGTGTTCGTCGTGCCCGACGACCAGGGCTCGAACGGGGGACAGCACCTGTTCTTGTGGTACCAGGCGACATTCGCAGCCGTGTATTTCTGTCTCTGGCTCGTCATTTACCTGGCATCACCGTTCTTGCTGAAGAGGAGGTTGCTCAAGAATTGTCAATTGAAGTGTTTACAACAATCGAAGGCGAGGAGTTTTCTCGGGCGGCCTAAGGCTGTCTCTTGGATCAATAATCTTGGTAATTCAGGCAAGCCTGCTGGCCACCTGAGAATGAATTTAGGAATGGACGTGTTGTTCGTCGATAACGACAAATTGGACATTATTCAAGGAGTGAAGACGTGCCCTATCTCTCAATAAATCTGACGCCTGAGGAAGTCCATGATATCTGGAAGACTTTCAAAAAGGATCAATCCAACGAACTGTTGCGCAATAAACTTATGGAGCTCTATCTTCCTCTCGTGCGCTATAACGGAGAACGAATTTGGGCTCGCCTTCCCGACGGTGTTGAGCTTGACGATCTTGTGTCCGCTGGAACGTTCGGTCTCATGGACGCCATCGACGCCTTTGACATGTCAAGGGGTGTCAAATTTGAAACGTATTGTGTTCCACGTATTCGTGGAGCCATGCTCGATGAGCTTCGAACAATGGACTGGGTTCCGAGACTTGTTCGGAGCAAAGCCAGTAAATTGAATGAAGCCATCAAGACGATGGAAGCAAAGCTTGGAAGAACACCAGCTGATGCAGAAGTGGCTGAGTATATGGGTCTTTCACGAGAGGAATTTGAAAAACTACTTGTTGAAGCGAATGCTGCCAGTCTGGTCAGTCTCAACAAAAAATGGTGTGAGACAGATAGTTCGAAAGATGTTCGTGAAATCGATATCCTCGAGGATAAAAAGGGAGATGACCCCACTCGTCGAATTCAAAAAGCAGACCTCATGAGGCTTGTTACGAAGGGTCTCAATCGAAATGAACGTCTCATTATCATCCTGTATTACTACGAAGAGCTCACGATGAAAGAGATTGGTGCGACGCTTGATCTTTCGGAGAGTCGGGTCAGCCAAATGCATTCTGCAATCGTGGAGCGACTCCAAGGTCAGCTCGAAAGGCGCCGACCAGAATTTGCCATGTAACCAGCGTACTTTGTGTAGTTTGGGTAGCTTGCGTTCCTTGATTTCCCCTAAAAGTGGGGCTATTGGGGCCCAAAAAAAATACTAAAGAATTTATGTGTCACTGGCCGATGATAATGAGTTGGAGAGAAAACAGATTCGGAATAATTAAAAAGTTGGTATCGCCTCACTTCAAAAGCGCGGCCACAATAGAAAGGAAGACACTTGCTGATTTGAGTGAACTCCCAAGGACTTGTTTTCGTAGATACCAAGTGTTTGGGGAATATGGGAATCAGATCTGCTGTCACGTAAGGAGAACACTATGAATATCTGGGGAATTACATCAACACACGGTTCACAGAGTGTCAATGGAGTCAAGGGTGTAGAAGCGTCAAAAGCTACCGACACTGTTGCCAATCAAGGTATTAGTGAGGCGAAGGATACTGTCGCATTATCAGCCGATGCCGTACAAGCAGCTGGCGCTACGTCTGACATCCGGCTCGACAAAATAAACTCAATTCGATCGGCCATTGCTGATGGCTCCTATGAGACGCCTGAAAAACTCGATGCTGCTCTTGATCGATTGCTCGATCGATTGAGCTAGGCTTCATCCTTCAGGCTCAGGCTATAGGGGAAAATTTAGTCAGCGGCCTAAAAATCACGGCAGGAGCCCAAGGCCGGCAGGTCTTTTTGGTCCAAAAAACGTGTCCAAACCGTTGTAGGTCTGGTCACGTTTTTTTTTGATACGCTACAATGCTCGTAAGGAGTACTGCCATGTCGCTTACGGGTTTTTCTTTGGGCAAAGTTGATACGTCACTTACACCGCAGGAGCGGTTTGAAGAGTTTCTCCAGTCCCGGGGTAAGAGGATTACCAAACAACGACAAGTGATCGTCGACTACGTTTCAGGTCACCATGAGCATTTCGATGCTGATCAATTGCTCGATGACCTTCGAAAAACCCCTGAGGGTGCAAGTGCAAGTCGGCCAACTGTTTATCGCACCCTTGCCGAAATGGTATCAGCAGGTCTTCTCAAAGAAATGGTACTTGGTGGTCGACGGGTATACGAACACGATTATGGTTACCCTCAGCACGACCATCTTTACTGTACGTCATGTGAAAAACTTATCGAATTTACGAGTGATGAGATCGCTCAGTTTTACAATTCGATAGCTACAAAGCATCGTTTTCGTGCCCAGGGACACCGACTGATCGTTTATGGCTTATGTGCTGACTGTTGTAAAAATCGAAGTACGTCACATCATCAAGATCGTGTCTAGTGCTACACACGCAGAGAAGACTCTCCCGCACGGTGTGAACAATCCTCAAGAGCTGTAGCAACTGGCCCAGATACGAATTCCCTCACTTGCTCTCCTGCTCTCCCTGCAAGCCCCTTCACATCCATAGCAGCTGCTAGGTCAACAGAAGCAAAAAGTGAGTCCGAACTCAATCGATTAACAAGATCATTCTGAAAGCCATCACGAATCTGTGCGGTTGCTGCATGGCTGTGCCGACGAATTGCCTCGTGCAATTCCTGCCGATCGCCACCCGCCTTGGTTGCTTCCATGAGAATACGTTCACTGGCGAGGAACGGGAGGTATTGTTCAAGTGTCCGCCTGATGGCACCTGGCACCACGACTAAGCCTTTTGCAATATTGTCATATAAGACTAGCTGTGCATCAGTAGCAAGAAATGCCTGTGGCAAGATGAGTCTACGGGGCGCTGAATCATCAAGGGTTCTCTCGAACCATTGTGTTGCGGCTGTCTGCTCTGCTGTCGAAGTAAGGCCTAACACGAATCTTGCAAGACCACACATCCTTTCAGCACGCATTGGATTCCTTTTGTAAGGCATGGCAGACGATCCAACCTGTTCTGACTCAAAAGGCTCCTCCAGTTCACCCCACGCGGATGCCAAGCGAAGATCATTGCCTGCCTTGTGAGTTGATTCAGAAATTCCTGCCAATGCAAACACAACTTGAGAATCTATTTTTCGTGTATAGGTTTGGCCGCTCACGGCATAGGATGCTGGGAAGCCAAGTTTCTCGGCGACTAATTCATCCAACCGACGAACTTTCGCATGGTCACCATCAAAAAGTTCAAGAAAACTGGCCTGTGTTCCTGTCGTTCCCTTAACGCCACGGGCCAGTAACGCTGTTCTTCTTTCCAGTATTTGATCTAGATCAATGAGAAGATCATGAATCCATAAACATATTCGTTTTCCGATAGTCGTTGGCTGAGCCGGCTGCAAATGGGTTCTTCCAAGGCAAACGGTGTCAGCATTTTCAACCGCTCGCTCAGCCAGATGTTCAATCACAACAGCAAGTCTCCCAGCAACCAGATCAAGTGAATCTCTCATAAGAATAAGATCGGTATTGTCAGTGACATATGCACTGGTTGCTCCTAAATGCAAAATAGGTTT
>CAXFJI010000090.1:0-8611 GCA_964003275.1 uncultured Planctomycetaceae bacterium | reverse complement strand
CCCATGCCTCATGAGCCTTTAATTTTGTGATGACCGTTCACATGAAAGTCAATCAGAAGCGGAAGATGATCACTGGCCACTTTTGAAAGACTCGTTTTCACAATACGTGCCCAACGCACCTTGAGTGGTCCTCTTGCAAACGCCTTGTCGAGCGAGCCGACGGCCAACCAAGACGGAAAACTCTTAAAGCGACTCACCGGATGCGTCACTTGCATAAACCCCTGATCCGACAAGTGCTGCTGCCACAGTGAATCACGCCAGTCATTAAAATCACCAACCACAAGCGTTGGAAGTGTGTCTAATGAAGGGAAGAGAGCATGCCCTGTCAGTCTTTCGATCTGCCATTGACGTTCTTTTTCCATCAAACCAAGGTGCGTATGAATAAGATGAATTGACCCTTCAGGCGAATCAATGAGAAGTAACTGAGCTCCCCGTGGCTTCCGACTCCCTTTGCGAAGCGACAGTCGGTGTCGGCTCATCATTGGCCAGCGCGAAAGGACGAGATTGCCATAGGCCCCATTCCCTACCCGCACATTCGCCTGAAACATTGAATGACATCGAAAGTAGCTCGCAAGGAGGCGAGGCTGATCATCAAAATCACTCCTGTGAACATGACGATCGACTTCCTGCAGGCAGATAATGTCAGGATTCTCTGCCTCAATCGTATCGATAATGCGTTGAAGCGAGTACCGCCGATCCCGTCCTCCAATTCCTTTGTGAATATTCCAACTTAAAAGTCGCATTTAGCTTGCTCAAGAAAGGCCAACACACCATTTTACGCTTCTGGATCCAAGAACACTGATTTTTCATTATCATACGCTTTTGGGAAATCCGTTATCTTTTTTTGTAGAGTTAACTCTCTGCGCAATTACACAACCAAACCCTATGAGGTCCTCTCATGGCATCCATGTATCGCACCATCCTTTTTCTGATCGCAGCTTTCTTGTGTGCAACGTCTGGGTTTGCTGCCGAACCAACAAATATCGTTTTGATTGTTGCGGATGACCTTGGTTGGGGAGAACTTGGGTGCTATGGACAGGAAAAAATACGCACCCCACATATTGACCAACTTGCCCGAGAAGGAACTCGCTTCACTCAGTTTTATTCCGGTGCACCTGTCTGTGCACCGGCTCGCTGTGTACTGATGACAGGACTTCACCTCGGACATGCTGAAGTTCGTGGCAATCGTCAAGCAAAACTAGCCTTTCCAGAATTCACAGAAGGCCAATACCCGCTCCAGCCAACAGCAGTCACATTTCCAAAATTGTTACAGCAGGCTGGCTATGCAACAGGCGCCATGGGGAAATGGGGCCTTGGCCCCGTTGGGAGTACTGGTGATCCAAACAAACAAGGCTTCGATTTGTTCTTTGGATACAACTGCCAAGCGGTCGCTCACAGTTTTTATCCCGCTTCCCTGTGGCGCAATGATGAACGCATTGAGATTAACCAGAACCCGATCCCTGGGCATGCAAAACAACCTGACGGTGAAGTGCGAATGAAGGATTGGATTGCTGAAACATATGCCTCTCGCCCCATTGTCGCGGAGGCAGAACAATTCATCACGGATCATGCAGAAAAACCCTTTTTTCTGTACTTGCCTTTTACCGAACCACACGTTGCGATGCATCCGCCCATCGACACTGTGAATCGATTTCCAGAATCATGGGATGAAATTGCGTATCGAGGGGGCAATGCCTACCTTCCACATCCACGACCACGAGCGGGATATGCTGCCATGATTGCAGAACTCGATGACCATGTTGGAAGAATCATAGACACCCTCAAAAAAAATAATCTTATGGACAAGACAATTATTTTGTTCACAAGTGACAATGGCACCACTCATGAAGGCCGGAATGAACCAGACTTTCATATTGGGGGTGTCGACGCCACATTTTTTAATAGCACAGCGCATTTAAGGGGCTATAAGGGCAGTGTGTATGAAGGTGGACTTCGTGTTCCATTGATTGTCCGCCTGCCAGATCAACAGCATGCAGGCCGTGTGATTAACACACCTGCATGGTTTCCGGATATTTTTCCAACAGTCTGCGATATCACACGTGTTACACCGCCCAACAGACTCGATGGCACCAGCCTGTGGGGGCTCTTAACGAACAACCGTTCTCTAGAAAAACGCCCCTCACCGCTCCTCTGGGTATTTCCAGAGTACGGAGGTCAAATGGCAGTGAGAATAGGTGACATGAAAGTTGTGCGTCGCAACCTGAAAAACAAACGCGCCCAACCGACGGCATGGGAAGTCTATGATCTTGCAAATGATCCAAGTGAATCTTCGGACATTGCAAAAGAACGACCTGATATCGTGAATCAAGCGGTCAATCTACTTCTCCAACAGACATCTGATAATCCAGTGTTCCCAATGCCGAAGCCGGATGTTGGGAGTAAGTGACCCCAGAAGACACAACACGATGTGTCCCTTCAGCAAATGATTTGAAGAGCATGAACCAGTGAGAGCACGAACGTTTTGACCGTGGCAGTGATATTTCCTGTTGTCGCTGCCTCGCCATCACTCATCATTGTTCATCATGCGATGGCTCAAGTGGTCACTGATTTGCGTCTCATTCATTCGATACAGAAACCACTCCTTCAGATGCTGCGCATGATACTTTTCTTCATACACTTTCTGGGCATTGATATTCCAATCAAGGGCCGTCCACTCCACTCGTCCACATCGTCGTTGGGCAGCCAACTCAATCGCTTTATCTAAAAGGGCGCGACCAATGCCTTGCCGCCTAAACGGCTCTCGCACGAACACATCCTCAATATAGAATGTTGGTCGGGCCAGAAAACTGGAATACGTTTCGAGAAAAATCGCGTACCCCACTGGTTCGTCTGAAGAGTGCACGAAAGCCAGCCATGCCTCAATGCGTGGTGCTTCACCAAATGCATCCTCAATTAATCGAGCCTGTGCCGATGCATCAGGTGGAACGAGTTTTTCAAATACTGCAAGTTCAACAACAAGCTGAATAAAACCAGTCGCATCTGCTCGACTGGCTGGACGGATATGAAAAGTGCCTGATTCCATCAGCGCAGAACAACCCTTCATCGCTTTCCGCGACAACGTCTGTCACGGAAGCCCAACCGTCATCAAGTTTTGCTTCCCATTCTGATCCTGCATGAGGACCAGCAACGCAGCATCACTGTGAAGATCCATCTCGAGGAGTCCATCTAATGAGTCAATTGTCTCATACGGTTGACCTGCAGTCCCTCCACCACGCACTGGTTCAACTAACCCTGGCGCTTCCGCAAGGCCGTGTGTTGGAATCTTCATGACACCCCGAGCAGAATTGCTCAAAAGCAGATATTCCTGACCATCGCGTTCGTAAGCAACCATATCGAGAGGCCGATTGCGGTTTCCCAGTTCAGCTACTGTGGTTGCATTGACACGATCGGCATCTCCCCCCAACTCACTCACAGGTATCTTAACGAGAGGAGTGCAAATGTATGCACCTACGATTGTTGGCTCACCATCAATCATGAGAGGAACAAACGTTCGCATCGCTGACGTCTCTTCTTCACGACCATGGGCAGCATGATAAATCTGAACACCAATTCCACGCTCTTGATCAGCGAACGGAAAACTAAGCTCACGGACTGATGATGATGCTACTGCATCACGAAGCCCCGAAACCAGCAATTTGTTTTCAAAGAACGCAAGGTCGGTAATGGCATCTTGCCGAGGATTACGGGTTCGTCTTCCCGTTTTCACCACTTTATCTTCAGGAGCATCATCCAATACTGCCTTTGAAAAGAAACACTTCTTCAGGTTCAGAACCTCTAGTTGATTGCCTCCAGTCACCATCACAATCATCGGCTGCGTATCAGCTGAAACTGCCAAGAATGCTGTTCCTGTTCGAGGATTGACAACAAGATCATGAACGGTGACGTCTTGAGACGCTGTCTGAGTTGCAAGCCTCCCCGACAGATCTTGGATGGCAATGGGAGCGCGGTCGGACTCGCGGTTTTGATCAGCTGTTGCTACGGCAAACACTGTGGCCGCCTTGGCATCGCCAATAAACAGGATGTCATCAGGACCAAAGGCAAGAGTTGTAGCTGATGCAAGATCCACACTTCCTTCCTGCATTCCCCAGTGCTCATGAGCATCCAGACTTCTGCAAGACAAAGCCGCCAACACCACAACTGCCATGACCAGATGGAACGCTGTTCGATTAAACATTAAAAACCCCTACGTGAAGTGTGCTGAGACAGATCCAACAGCATGTAGCATACCACCATCAGTCGTCAAAAAAGAAAAAACGTGGGTTTCTCGTTTTGGCACCCCCACAGACGTGTCTTGCCTTCAGTCACCAAGCAGCAAAAGGGGATTTATCGACTGTTCCTCTTCCATGCAATCCATAGAATACAGCCTCGATTGATTTAGACAGCACGTGTAGATAAGGGGGCTCAGACATGCTTGTGACACGAAAACAAATTTTTTACACCCGTGACACCTGGTTTGTCATGCTCTTCGCGTGTGGACTCATGGGATTCCAAACGCGGATGACGCACGCCGACTCGCCATCTGATAGCCCATCTCAAACGTCTGAAAATGATCCCGTCATACAACAGGAAATAGCCGACTATTCTGGCTCATGGAAGGTTATTTCTATTACAGCCAATGGCGAAACAACGTTTGAGGAAGAACGCGTAATTGTTCTTGAGAATCATACTGATGGCACATGGATCCTGATGATCGATGGACAAGAAAAAATGCGAGGGACGCATCGCCTTTCGCCACTGGCCAATCCGAAGGAAATCGATATTGAAATAACATCTGGAGATGAACAGGGAGTCACGTTGAAGGGAATCTATGACATGCGTGACAACACACGACGACTATGCGTGCGTGGCCCAGATGGATGGCGACCTCAGGAATTCACAGGTGCTACTGGCAGTGAGTGTGTGCTGATTGAGTTTGAGCGTCAGGAGTCTTCTGATTTTTAGCTGCCTGCCTATCACCCGACATCTAACGATCTTTACTGATCGTTCCGCGTTTGGAAGGAAACGCTGATCGAATTAGCGCAGGCCGATTGGTGGTGATACCAATGGCTCCAAGATTCGCAAAGAACCTGGCGTCAACAGGTGCGTCAACCGTCCACACATGAAATTCCTGAATACCACCATCGAACAGCTGTTGCACAAAGTCCTTATTCAATATGTCGCGCCGCCCCTTGAGTCCAACTCCATCAGCCTTGCAACGATTCACAACCGCGGCGATTTCTAATGCGGTTGGTCTCCAGACATGACCATCTGGCTTTCCCCTCTTGAAATCTGTTAACCAGTGAACTTTTATGCCGGGAAGCCTCTCCTTACATGCAGTAACGACGTGTTCATCAAACGCTATCACAATCAGAGCGCTTTGAGGTGTTGGTGACTTTTCCACCACCCACGCAAGCGGCTCAATGATTTCTACCCCTGACTTCAACTCGATATATATTTTTTTTCCAGCCGGCACTGACAAAAGAACATCATCAAGCGTACAGCATCGTTCTCCCTGGAACGAAGGATCTTTCCAACGGCCAAAATCAAGGTCTTGCAATTCCTCAAGTGTCGCAGATGAAATATCCCGATTCACTCCACATGTTCGCTGTGTATTAGCATCATGGACACAGACGATGCGCCGATCTTTTGTGAGACGAAAGTCTCCCTCAATAGCATCTGCATTCTGTTCCCATGCAAGGCGAAATGCTGCCATCGTATTTTCTGGCGCATCGTACGATGCGCCACGATGAGCAGTGATCATCTGACACTCTCCATGAGTTCCAGTCCATACAATACAACACACGACAACAATACCATTCAAGCTTTTATGCATCAGAGGTCTCTCTGTTGTGAAGCAAAACGCACTTGAATACCTACCGCATCAATTCCGGTGCAAGCCACACGCCCCAATCGGAAGCCTTCCCGTCACCGCCATCCTCCGTTATCAGAACAATATCCTGCACATCTGACACATCGATATCGAACGCTTGCGTTTTCCCTGGAATGAGAACCCGTGAACGGAAGATCTCCATTCCATCTGCTTCAATACGAAAAGCAACAGACCCGCCTCGCTGGGTTGGCAATCCACACGCCCCGTGCAATCGCTTCCATTTTTTCTTGAGTGAATATGCATAACGACTTGGTGCGTGGGCATAGATTCCAGATTGATACAGTTTTCCTGCCGATTCAATAACGGCCTCTCGCCGAGGCAGATAATCGTACGCAGGCTGAAGCCAGCCAACCTTTGCATCAGTTGCCTGACACTGGGACAAGGAGACGCGATCCACACCTGCGTTCACGGCCCCCGGAACGACAGCGCCCCGTCGCTGTCTTCCGTCAAGGATGGCCTTTGCATACAACGCTGCTGGGCCTTGATCGGGTGCAAACTGAGCTGCATGCGTTGGTCCCTGTGCAGAAAGCTCATCAAAAAAGGCTTGAAGCTCAAACAACACCTGCATTGTTTCAATATTTACACGACCATCTGACTCAACGACATACGGCTGTTGAAGCGATGCAGTCGCACCGTTTGCATGACATGCTACGATCCGAAGCTGTGCCTTCTTGTGAGGAACAAGTGCCGTGCACTCGAGTGTGAACCGCCCATCCTTCGAGGGCACTGCTGAAATTGTATGTGCGTCATAATCACTCCCTCCATCAGGATCCAGATAGCCAATCACAGCATAGATTGGTGGTCTACCGATGACACGCCCTGAAACAGAAAAGCCTTTGTGATTCTCTATCGGCTTCGCGACGAGCGAGGAAAACGAACACGTTGGCTCCGACGAGAAGGCCTTCACAGAGCCTGAAAACTGTGGATGTGACGTTAGCCGGAGCGCGTGGGCAAGCGTCAAAAAAGAACCACGACCTTCATTCCTGATTTCATCTCCATACGTACGATTACCACTGCCCATCAGTGCTGTTCCGTGGATCTGTTCATCAGGACGAGCTTTGCAATGCGGGAGGCCGAGTGCATGACCGAGTTCGTGAGCAATGCCTCCAATAAAAATTGAGTTATGTTTTCCGAGAGAAATACGACCGTACTGAGCGTCATAAATGAGCGGTGCTGTACGAGAAAGATTCATGACATCTAACTCTGGGGAGTCGAGTTGCCAGGCTGTGCCACGCCGCCAATCACCTCCTGCATAATATGGACTTTTATGACGAAATATTCTTTTTTCTGAATTCCACTCTGAGAGATTCGTGAAAATCATAATGGTCTCTTTATCAATATCGATTCCTTTTGCTCGAAGCACCGGCAAACACTCTTTACGAATTCGATTGCCATCCCCGACAGCATAATCTTCCCAACGACCCTCACCGATTACTTCGTGAATGACAAGCTTTCCTGTCTCTGACCGATCAAGACAAATTGACTGTGGGCCAAAGCCGTGACGCTGCATCTCGCGACGATAAAACTGTTGTATCGATGTGAGCATACGGTCCAGGCGTTCGTGTTGTTGCACTGGAAAATCTCGATCACGAACCCTCCACGCAATAATATGGAGACGCCTATTTCCGATTTCCGGAAAATCGTTTTGCCACGCAGTCAAGATAGAATTCGCAGCATGCACTTGTGCGAATGGTTCAACAGCACCAGCATGACACGTGAACAACCAAACTGCCAAAAGCAGAAGAAGAACACTCCGGACGAGGGATACGAAGCCGAACGTCTTCATGAAATTGTCTCTTTCGTTATCTCAAAACGTTGATCTCTATCAAGATGTGTGACGTCCTCACGAAGAACATCTCTCAGGCCTGTCGGGCAGTCTCAATCCGATCCAGAATGGTGGCAATAACATCACGATCACTGGCCGGCCTGCGTGGACTCTCGGGATGGGTCTCGTCACTGGTAAGCTTACCTCGAATGAGCAAGGCCATCGCCATTGAGTGTTTGTAGGCTGGTACTGGTGGACGAAATGCAAAGTCTCCAAGTGCCTGGAGCGCATCATCCAATTCATCAAAACGGCAGTCTCCGGCAGCCCACCAGGCATCTCGTTGGGCGAATGCTTCAGGAAAGGCTGTTGATAATCCAAGCAGCCAGTCACTCCCATACCGCACCATATCGATAGCGAGATCATTGCCGGTGAAAACATGAAAATCCGGTCGCACCTGATTTCGAACTACCAATCGCTGCCATTCCAATTGCCTGGACAACGAAGAGTGCTTGGCTCCAAGGCAGTTGGAAATCTGGAGCAGCTCCCCGTACGACTCAATGGAAAGAATCCGACCACAGGCCGCAAACACAGTACTCAACTCGAAAGCAATAAATCGGTCAACGATTGCTGCTAGTTGCTTGTACTTGTCCATCACGTCTTTTTCAGTTCCTGCCGAGAGACCCCACGATGGAAAAATCACTGGCACCCCCCCTGATTCCTCGATCATTCCAAACTGCTCTCGATACGCTTCACGATTGAACGCATCGCCATCGTGATCGGCAACACAGGCTCCAGCAACAAACTCTTGAGAACCGAGTGTCTCGTGGGTACATCGAAGCACGTCTCGACGAGTAGCATTATCGATGAGTTGCACATATCCAGTATCCATGTTGACCGCAGGAGTGATACCAGCCTCGGCAGTTCGTGCGAGATGCGCTGCAAAGGCATTCCAGTCA
>CAXFJI010000089.1:0-8686 GCA_964003275.1 uncultured Planctomycetaceae bacterium | reverse complement strand
GGCCGGTGTTGTTGTGAATGATTCAATTGTGCTGATTGATTTTATTAATCACCGCATACGTGCCGGAGAGCCTCTCCGGAAGGCACTGCGTGAGTCAGGGTGCTTGCGTTTTCGCCCCGTACTTCTCACCAGTATTACAACAATTGGCGGCCTGCTTCCGCTCCTTTTTGAAACGAGTTTTCAGGCACAGTTTCTTGTTCCAATGGCAACGTCGCTTGCGTTTGGCTTGGGGGCGACAACTGTTATTGTCCTTATTCTTGTCCCAGTGATGTACTCATTCTTCGGTACCAGTGCACGCCATGAAGAAGTCGAAGAATTTGCTCAAGCGATGCGTTCCAATACTGTTGACGAGGAGCAACGAGAATGGTTGTCTCATGGTCATCCTGAGACTACATCAGCATCGTGATATCAATTGCTGTGGGCTAACGATTGATGAGAAAGTGGCAGATGTCACCATCCTGGATGACATAGTCTTTGCCTTCAACACGCATTTTTCCATGAGCACGAATATCTTTTTCACTATGAAATTCTTTGAGGTCTTCGAGTGAATATATTTCAGCACGAATGAATCCTTTCTCAAAATCAGTATGGATGACACCCGCTGCTTCTGGAGCCATGCTGCCAAGGGGAATTGTCCAAGCCCGTACCTCTTTCTCACCAGCGGTGAAGTAACTTTGAAGCCCAAGCGTTTTGTAGGCTGCGCGAGCCAGTACGGCTAGGGCTGGTTCCTTAAGACCCACGTCGGAAAGCATTTCTTGTCGATCTGGTTCATCGAGTTCAGCAATCTCAGCCTCAAGTTTTGCGCACACTGGTACAACCTCCGCACCACCTTCCTTGGCTAAATGCTTGACGTCTTTAACAAGCTTCCCAGCCCCGCTAAGGTCAGTCTCATCAACGTTTGCAACGTATAAGATTGGTTTTGATGAAAGGAGGCCAAATTCTTTTGCGCTCTGCTGCTCGACAGGATTGAGAGAAAGTGTTCGAAGTGGGTTTTCTTTTTCGAGGTGTTGGAGGCATGTGTGCATGAGGGCAACTTTTGCCTTTGCCTCTTTGTCTGTACTTTTGGCTGCTCGTTCGGCCTTTGGGAGAAGATTTTCGAGGTGTTGGAGATCCGCAAGTATGAGTTCGAGTTCAATGGTTTCCATGTCTGCAAGAGGGTCAACCGTACCAGAGACATGGATGACATCAGGGTCTTCAAAGCAACGAATGACCTGTACGATGGCATCCACTTCTCGGATGTGAGAAAGGAATTTATTACCGAGCCCTTGGCCCTCGCTTGCCCCCTTCACAATGCCTGCAATATCAACAAGCTTAAGGGCGGCTGGAATTACTTTTTGTGTTGAAATGTATTGGGTAATTTGGTCGAGACGTGTATCTGGAACGCTCACCATGCCTTCATTAGGCTCAATGGTGCAAAAGGGGTAATTCTCACTCTGGGCTGCCTTCGATTGAGTGAGTGCGTTGAAGAGTGTGCTTTTTCCGACGTTTGGGAGTCCAACAATGCCTGCTTCCATGATAACCTATAAAGAGAGAGTGTATGTGGTCTTCTAGAACGGCATCTTACGGGACAGATCCCAACTTGCATAAGTCACTGTGTCATGTCGGCAAAAGACTTGGTTTTGGTTGAGGGAATTCCGATGTGCTCGATGTATTTCAATGTGTTGCATGGTGAGGGGCGGTGAGTTGTATGGCGTTGCGTGGAGTATGCGATAAAACAGGTTGACTATCTTTCATTCGATGATGCAAAAAAAGTCTTGTTTGAAAAAAAGTTTTTTCTGTCGTGCTGCAGATGAAGTGGCACATGATCTACTGGGTACATCGCTCGTTGTGTGTAGTAGTCAAGGACGAGAAACACGACATGTTATTTTTGAAACGGAGGCGTATCTTGGAGCTCATGACCTTGCCTGCCATGGCTCGAAAGGTATGACAAAACGAAATGCTGTCATGTTTGGTCCGGCAGGATGCTGGTATGTCTACCTCTGCTATGGCATGCATTGGATGCTGAATGTTGTGACAGGTGGCAAAGGAGTTCCTGCGGCCGTATTAATTCGCGGTGCAGGAGAACATGAGGGACCTGGGAGGCTGACGAAGGCACTTCGAATCAAGAAAGGACTCAACGGAAAAACCGTTGGAAAAAAAAGTCATCTTTGGATTGAGACAAACAACATTGTTATTCCACGAAGACATGTGCAACGAACTCCCAGAATAGGAGTTGGTTATGCTCGGGAATGGGCCAAAAAGCCGCTTCGATTTGTGATACGTCCAGAAAATATTCCTATACTAATGAAGACGAAAAGATAAATAGAGGAGGAAATGATATGAAGTATCTAATCTGTTCATGTATTGGGTATTGTCTTGTCGGTTTCGTTTTGTTTGGAAGTGGACACGCTGCTGACTCAGAAAAGAAAAGTGAATCAGGTAAAATGATGAAGGCAACATTTGCAGGTGGTTGTTTCTGGTGCACGGAAGCTGTCTATCAAGAGATAGCAGGAGTAGGACGTGTCACGAGTGGTTATATTGGAGGTTCAGATCCAAATCCAACCTATAAAGCTGTGTGTACGGGCCTTACCGGTCATGCTGAAGCAGTCGAAATAGAATACGATCCAGAGATAGTGCCATTTGAAAAGTTGTTGGAGGTCTTTTTTGCCACACATGATCCAACAACACTCAATAGGCAGGGGCCAGACTTTGGCACCCAGTATCGTTCAGGCATCTTCTATCACACTGATGAGCAAAAAGAGATAGCTCAAAAAGTAATTATCAAGCTTAATGCAGCAAAAGTTTTTCCAAGTCGTATTGTCACAGAGGTGACTCAAGCAAGTACGTTCTACCCTGCCGAAGATTACCATCAGGATTATTTCTCAAACAATCCGTCTCAGCCGTATTGCCAAGCCTATGCGGCTCCAAAGGTGCAAAAGGTGAAGAAGGTGTTCAAGGAACTGGTAAAATAATTCACTCATAACAAAGAAGCAGTTCTTGAGCCTCAACTGGAGTCCCCGGTGTAACGAGCACGTCTGCAATCGTGCCATCTTGCTCAGCATAGACAGTGGTTTCCATTTTCATGGCCTCAAGGCTCAGGAGCTTTTGTCCTTTGGTTACTTTGTCACCTGGATGAATAGCAACGGTGACCACGAGGCCTGGCATCGGGGCTCCAACTTGCTGAGGATCACCGGAATCCGCTTTTGGCCGACGCTGGACTTGGGCTTCAAGTGTTCGATCCGTAATCGTAACACTCCGTGGTTGCCCATTGAGTTCAAAAAATACTGTTCGTGTTCCATCGGAGTGGGGCTCTCCGACGGTAAGCAGTCTGACAAGTAATGTTTTGCCTGTTTCGATGCTGATTGCTAATTCTTCGCCGGGCTTTGGGCCTTCAAGAAAAGCTGGTGTGGGAAGAACACTTACATCACCATGCTTCGATACGAACGAAGCATAGTCCTGAAAGACGCGTGGGTAGAGTAACCATGAAAGAATCTCTTTTTGATTGGCGGATCGCCCGAGGATGTCGCTTACTTTCTTTTCAGCAGATGAAAAATCAGCGGGAGGCATCGACTCACCAGGGCGGGTTGTAAGAACATCACCAGATCGTACAACTCGTTCGATTACTTTTGAAGGAAATCCGCCAGGAGGTTGGCCCATGCGACCAGCAAGGAGATCGATGACAGACTCGGGGAATGATAACTCACGTGAGTCGGACAAAAGGTCAGAAGCCTGCATCCCATTTGTTACGAGGAGGAGTGCAAGATCACCAACAGCTTTACTTGTCGGAGTTACCTTCACAATATCACCCACGAGCGTATTCACGTCTGCATAAGCACGACAGACATCGTCCCATTGATCACCAAGACCAAGCGCTTTTGCCTGTTCCAAAAGATTTGTGAATTGACCACCTGGCATCTCATGAAGGTAAAGGTCTGCATCAGGAGCCTTCATGCTGCATTCAAAAGCCGTATAGTGGTCTCGAACTGCTGACCAATAATGTGTCAACTGTCTGAGTGGTTCTGGATCAAGTCCTGTATCGAGGGGAGTATGACGAACAGCCTCAACCAGTGCATTCAGATTGGGTTGGCTTGTCAGGCCAGCAAATGGGGCCATAGCTGCATCGACGACACTTGCGCCATTTTGTCCAGCCTGAAGTGCACTTGCGAGTGAGGCTCCGGATGTATCATGCGTGTGAAAGTGGATTGGAATTCCAATCTCATCGTGTAAAGCCTTCACGAGTGTTGCCGCGGCGAATGGTTTGCACAGACCCGCCATGTCCTTAATGGCCAACATGTGTGCGCCACGTTTTTCAAGGTCTTTGGCAAGATCGACATAGTATTTGAGTGAATACTTTGTTCGACGAGGGTCGAGGACGTCTCCCGTGTAGCAAATTGTTGCTTCACAGATGGCATTGCTCTCAATAATAGCGTCCATCGCAACAGTCATGTTTGGCACCCAATTGAGTGGGTCAAACACGCGAAAGACATCAATGCCTGCGTCGGCGGATTCCTTGACAAATGCCTGCACGATATTGTCAGGATAATTTGTGTAGCCCACAGCATTACTGGCTCGAAGAAGCATCTGAAAAAGAACGCCCGGTATTTTTTCGCGTAGTTGACTCAGTCGATCCCAGGGGCACTCCTTAAGAAACCGCATTGATGTGTCGAAGGTTGCCCCTCCCCACATTTCCAATGAAAAGAGGCCCCCAGCCAGTCGAGCATAGGCATCAGCAACTGCCAGCATGTCATAGGTTCGCATTCGTGTAGCAAGTAGCGATTGATGAGCATCTCGCATTGTCGTGTCTGTAAGCATGAGTTGGTCTTGACCTCGTACCCATGCAGCAAATTTCTCTGGTCCAAGTTCCTGGAGCTTTGTGCGCGTGCCAGTTGGTGGTGGGGCAGCTTGATCAAAGGTTGGGAGCAGAGCCGGTTCCCGACGAACAGCTGCCGGTCGTCCTTTCACGAGTGAATTTCCGTTGACGATGACATCTCCCAAATATTCAAGCAGCTTCGTTGCTCTGTCTCGTCGAACTGGCAACTCAAAAAGAGATGGAGTTTCATCAATGAATCTTGTCGTGCACTTTCCTGCAAGAAAATCAGGATGCGTAACCAGATTGATGAGGAAAGGAATATTTGTTTTGACGCCCCGAACACGAAACTCTTGAAGACAACGTTCGACATGGCCAGCCGATTCGTCAAGCGTCAGTCCGCGGGCAGTGACTTTGACCAGAAGTGAGTCAAAGTAGGGGGTAACAACGGCACCAGAAAACGCATTTCCTGCATCAAGGCGAATGCCAAGACCACCTCCCGAACGGTAGGCGGTCATCCGACCATAATCAGGAAGAAAACGATTTTCTGGATCTTCTGTTGTGACTCGGCATTGAATAGCAGTTCCCATGGAACGAATAGCAGATTGATCTGGAAGGTTGATCTGTGGGGCAGAGAGCTTCCATCCTTCTGCGATCAGTATTTGTCGTCGGACAATGTCAACGCCAGTAATTTCCTCAGTTACGGTGTGCTCAACCTGAATCCGAGGATTCACTTCAATAAAGTAAAATTTTTCAGTGTCCGCATCGACAAGGAATTCAACGGTGCCCGCGTTTTCATATCGAGCGGTTTGTCCAATCGCAAGAGCAGCCTCACAAATTTCATCACGGAGTTTTGAAGGCAGGTTTGGAGCTGGTGCCACTTCAACAACTTTTTGATGCCGTCGTTGAACGGAACAGTCCCTCTCAAAAAGATGCACAAGATTTCCATGCATGTCCCCAAGAAGTTGAACTTCGATGTGCCGAGCACGCTCAATAAACTTTTCGATAAAAACAGAACTCGAACCAAAGGCAGTCTGACTTTCACGCTGTGCAGTCTCCAAGGCTGCAGCAAGTTCATCCTCATGATGTACCACACGCATGCCCCGGCCTCCGCCTCCGTGAGCAGCCTTGAGAATGATTGGCCATCCAAGGGAATTTGCAATTGTGAGAGCATCTTCAACGCTTGTTACTGGCTTCGAGCTGCCAGCCAAAATGGGGACACCTGCCTTGTCGGCCAGTTCACGTGCCGTTGTCTTGTCACCTAACATTCTGAGGAGTTCAACTCGTGGTCCGACAAATGTAATATCAGCCTTTGCACATTCCTCAGCAAAATCAGGATTTTCTGACAGAAATCCATATCCAGGATGAATCGCATCAACATTGTGTTCTTTTGCTAATGCGACAATGCCGGGAATATCAAGATATGATCGAATCGGCTCACCAGGCTTCCCGATGAGATAAGCTTCATCCGCCTTAAAGCGATGCAGTGCAAATCGATCTTCGTGAGCATAGATGGCAACGGTTCGAATGCCGAGTTCGTGTGCTGAACGAAACACACGTGTTGCAATCTCACTTCTGTTAGCAATAAGTATTTTTTTTATTGGTTGCATTCAAGTATCCCCGTGACTTTCGAACCGAAAGACAAAGAGCAAAACATAGGGTTTGAAACAGCAGAATCCTATCTTCTGTTGTAATGATTGTAGAGGGCTGCGTGCATCACTCGGATGAGCGGGGATGTTTTTCCTCTGCATAGCTTGGTCGGCTATATTCTGGCAGCAGATCAGAAGGCGCGTCACTGATCTTCATGGTGTTCAAAATGCTACCAAGAATGGCAGCTTCACTGGCATTCGGATGCCATGCCTCAGAGGGTGCAACTGTCAGGCCCAGCGCTCTGGCTTCAACACCACACAGTTCAATGGCTGGTCCAGAAATACATCGACCTGGAGGGAGTGACTCAAGCCAATGCTGGCGTGAAAGTAGTTTTCCATCAGTCATATGCCATCCTGCACCAACGTCTTGATCGGCACATGCCTCAGTTGCATACACCTCATCTCTCCCTGCATCAAATGCAATGTTGATCGTTGTATGACCGGAACATATTTTCGACGTACGGCGTGCAACAACATCAAAACCAGAGATGCCGATGAGCGTTGCTTTGGAAGCCCAGCACAGTGCTTTTGCCGTTGTTACCCCGACCCGGAGGCCAGTGAATGAGCCCGGACCCTTGATGACAGCAATGATGTCCGCATCACGCACATGAAAGCCGGCGTCGTTTGCAACTGAGGTCAGTGTATTCACAAGGCGACGAGCATGGCCACGGGCCTCCCCAAGCGGCTTTTCAACTATTTGTTCTTCATTTTTCGAATACGACATCGCGGCTACTGAGCCAGTGGAAAGGCTTGTGTTGATGGCAAGAATATTCATGCTGACTTTCTCGGTGGCGGGAACGGTCGACCATGCTTGACCGTAGCCCTAGTCCAATCGTACCCTCAGGTATTCTTTTAGTGGCCCCTTCGGGTGTCCGTTCTATGTTTGAGGAATTATTGTCGAGTGAAACGGGCAATCATTAGTGACATCCATGGGAATTTTGAAGCTCTGCAGGCAGTGCTTGCTGATATTGACGAGCACCATGTAGAGTCCATTTATTGTCTCGGTGACATTGTTGGCTATGGTCCAAATCCATGTGAATGCCTTGCAACCGTTCGCGAACGGTGTCAGTTGGTGCTACTGGGAAATCATGATCAAGGTGCATTATTTGATCCTGATGGTTTTAATGTGGGTGCTGAGCGAGCGATTCGTTGGACACGCGAACAATTGGAACGGTGTGATAGGCAGCCAAAGTATTCGAAGGATCGGCTTACCGATTTTCTTGGAGAATTGCCACGTACTCAAAAAGAGGAAAACTTGCTGTTTGTACACGGGTCGCCCAGACGTCCGATTGATGAGTATGTGTTTCCGGAAGACATTTACAACCCATCAAAGATGGAACACCTATTTGAGTTGATTGATCGATACTGCTTTCAGGGGCATACTCATATTCCTGGTGTGTTCACCCAGGAACCAGATTTCACGGTTCCAATGATCAGAGCTGATGAAATGGAGTGTCAGATTCCTTTACCCAATGGCAAGGCGATGGTGAATGTTGGGTCGGTTGGCCAGCCTCGTGATAGTGACCCTCGAGCATGTTACATCATTCTTGAGGATACTATTGTTCGCTATCGAAGGATTTCTTATCCATTTGCGGAGACTCAAAAGAAAATCCATGCTATTGATGACTTGGATGACTTTCTCGGTGACCGACTTGGGCAGGGCAGGTGATACAGCATTGTGATGCATGGATGGGAATTGTTTTGGTTGGTCTGTCGTACATGTATCAGATGAGCTTTCTGCCAGGTAGCAAATAGCACGTTGATGGAACACATGAAAAATTGACTCGATATACATAAGCTTCTCATTTTGGAGTACCAGTGGAACGACGTTACGCGCTTTTTATTGCAATATCACTTGCCATTGTGCTTGGCAGCCAACTCTTGCAGGTTTATTTGTTTCCTCCACCGCCTGAAATGGAGAATGCTGAGCAAGAGAAACATTCACCTGTTGACGACATTGCTGCGTCCACGCCGGATCTTCCAACCGATACTGAGGTCAGTAGTCAAGAAAAAGAAGGACAAAAAGAAGACAGTCTGTCATCTCCAGTCGAAACTGCCCCTCCAGCTGAACGAACCTATCACACGCTGGGATCACTCGATCCAGAGGATCCTCTTGGCATGCTTGTCACATTCACAAGCCGAGGGGCATCAGTGCAACGAATTGAACTGGCAGGAGAGCAGTTTCACGATCAGGATGATCGTTCGGGGTATCTCGGCCATCTGGCTGTCATTGCGGATGGAAATGGATGTC
>CAXFJI010000088.1:0-8727 GCA_964003275.1 uncultured Planctomycetaceae bacterium | reverse complement strand
GCCTCTCCCAACCGCTTAGCAGGCACACGCTTCTTCACCTCTTCGCTTAACGCTGGACCAAGCGCTGCCGTCATATCACTTGCAATGAACCCGGGAGCGACGGCATTGACGGTGACTTTTCGTCCGGCCAATTCCTTTGCCACCGTCCGAGTCAGTCCAACAAGGCCAGCCTTGGAGGCTGAGTAGTTTGCCTGACCTGCATTCCCTATGAGGCCCGAAACGCTTGAAACGTTAATCATGCGTCCATATCGCTGGGACATCATCGGGCGGCTTGCCGCTCGCATGAAAAGAAAAGGAGCCCGAAGATTGGTGGCAAGGACATCCTCCCACTCTTGATCACTCATTCTCGGCAAAAGCGTATCACGCGTGATACCAGCATTGTTGACAAGAATATCGAGACGGCCAAGTTTTTCTACGATCGATTCGATCACTTCACCAATAGATTCAGGTTTCGTGACATCGCAAGGAAATACTTCCGCTTGTCCACCTGCTTCCTGAATCGCAGAGGCCACACCAGACAACTTCTCAGCATTCCGTGCGACAAGAGCAACGACAGCACCATTCGCAGCAAGGGTTTCCGCTATGGATCGCCCAAGTCCCTGAGAGGCACCGGTCACAACTGCGACCTGACCTGATAAATCAACACCTAATTTTTTTGTTTCTGGCATCTGCTTGTTTTTATCTGACACGTTCTCACTCCCTACTGAAAAGTCATCTCATTGTTTGCGACATCTTCAAGACACATGCTTATTGAGTCAGTCAAAAACACCATGGCAGGTCTTACGGCGGTTAATTCGCTTCAACAAACCACGCAACACTCGCCCTGGACCAACTTCCCATACTGACTGCACCTGCGTCGAGAGCATGTATTCCATTGAAGCATTCCACTCCACAACACCACAGACCTGCTCCGCCAACAAAACACGAATTTCCTCGGGATTTGTATGGGGACGGGCATCGACATTACTGATAACAGGAATTCGAGGCGACTGCATAGAAACTGCGGATAAAGCCGTTCGGAGTTTCTCAACTGCCGGCTTCATGAGAACCGTATGAAAGGCTCCAGCGACATCAAGGCGCACCGTTTTCATCGCCCCAGCGGTTGCAGCTTCAGATGCAACGCGACGACAAGCTTCATCTGATCCGGATACAACAATATTCCCGGGACACAAAACGTTTGCCACACGCAACTCATCCTGCTGCCGGGCTTTTGCACAGATGTCCTCAACCTTCTCACGCTCAAGGCCGAGAATAGCCACCATCCCACCTGGACTTTGCTCAGCACATGCCTGCATGGCACGACCACGCACATCCACCAACCGAACGGCATCTTCAAACGAGAGGACACCCGCAAAAACCAAAGCGGTATACTCGCCGAGAGAAAGTCCTGCAGTTATGGTCGCTGATTCCAGTGGCGCTGGGTCACGATCTCTGAGAAACTCCAATGCTGCAAGACTAGCAACAAGAATTCCCGGCTGACTCACGGCCGTTGTATTGAGTTTTTCTGAAGGGCCAGCACAACAAATTTCAAAGAGATCGTACCCCAATATCTCAGAAGCTTTTTGAAAGAGGCCCAGAGCGGCTGAATTATTACTACACCACTCACCCACCATCCCTACGGACTGGGCTCCCTGGCCAGGGAACAGTATGGCAGTAGCGTCAGATGACGACACAATGAACCCTCAGCGAATCTGAAATTTTTGAAAGAAAAACAAATCAAGCATCAGTTTTGAGAACCTGACGTCCCATGTAGTACCCACAGAATCCACAGACACGATGGGTCGGAACTGCCTTGCCACAGTTCGAACAAAACGTCAGTTGACGAGGTGTGAGAAAATCATGAGCCCGCCGTGAACGGGTTCGCTTGTTTGACTGACGTCGCTTTGGTACGGCCATAAATCACCTCGGGAAACTTCTCCTCTAGGGTAATCTGGCCTGACCGTCATCGTCAATTGCCAGTCTGAAATCCCGCTGATCAGGATACCTGAGCCTTACGTGTATCAAAATACACGAGGAGGATCAGAACAATTCACCTTGGCCTGATGAAGGGGGAGCCACGCCTAGATGCTCCTCACCTTTTGGCGTCAGTTTGCGACCACGAGGGGTTCGCACCACCAGCCCACAACGCAGGAGAAATGGCTCAACATCGTCCTCGAGTGTGTCCGCCGCTGAACTCATCGTATGAGCAATCGCCTCAATGCCTACCGGACCACCATTAAAAACACGCTGTATCGTCTCTAAATACCGCCTGTCAAAGCCATCCAGACCCAATTCATCAATTCCTTGCATCGCAAGTGCCGATTTCGCAATGCCGATATCGAGCTCACCATGGGCACGGCTCGTGGAAAAATCACGAATCCATCGCAGGCGATTATTGGCCAAGCGAGGCGTCCCTCGACTGCGACGGGCAATCTCCTCAGCTGATATATCGTCCATCGGCATGTCCAACTTTTTTGCAGAACGGCGGACAATATCAGCCAGTTCAGGCGAGGAGTAGTAATCGAGGTGTTCGCGAATGACAAAACGATCTCGAAGAGGCGCTGAGATCAATCCAGCACGTGTTGTTGCACCTACAAGCGTAAATGGACGCAAAGCCATATTGATAGTCCGAGCACTCACACCATCTCCGAGCGTTATATCCACACGAAAATCTTCCATCGCAGGGTAGAGGAATTCCTCGACCGCCACAGGAAGTCGATGGATTTCATCAATAAAGAGTACTGATGACTCAGATGCATTGGTGAGATATGGAAGAAGATCCTTTGGCGCCGCTAATGCTGCACCACTGGCTATCTGCAAGGGGGTTCCGAGTTCATTTGGGATACATGTTGCAAAGGTCGTTTTTCCAAGACCTGGAGGACCATCAAGGAGAATATGTCCAAGTGTTTCTCCTCGTTTTCGGGCAGCATCAATGGCAATGGAGATCCTTTCATGTACATCTTGCTGGCCAATCATTTCCGCCATTCGCTGCGGGCGGAGCGCACGATCCTCTCCGGCTGACTCTTCAGAAGCCTGAATACTCGGTTCACGGAACTGGTCGTTGTCTTTCACGTATGACAGCGTAAACGATCAGGGGGCAATTAGGCGACAGCGAAGACGATAACAGCCGGCATCCGTTCATAAAACAGCTAGGCTACGCCTCCATCAAGCCATTGTTCAACCATGCATCGATCGGTAAATAACTTCGAGCGCTTCCTGAACATCCTTGGGCTTTTTCTTTCTGTCACGGAGTTTTTCAACTAATTTCATGGCATCATTCTCCGAGTGACCAAGGGTCCGGAGAACCTCCGTAGTCTCTGAATAAACGTCTAGCGGTTCCCTACGTTCTCCTGGTGACTCACGAGCCACAAGCAGTGCAAATTTTGGCATTTTGCGACGCAGTTTTGCGATCATGCGCTCTGCTGTTGCGGCACCAATGCCCGGCAAACGCGACAACGCTTTGGCATCCTGCTCCTCGATGAGCATCGCAATCTCACCAACTGGTCGAATAATCGCTCGAAGAGCTTTTCTGACACCAACTCCATCGACCTCACAAATCAATTCAAAAAACTCTCGCTCAACTTCCGAAAGAAAACCAACGATTCGAGGAACCAGATTTCCTCGTGTTGGATTGCCCTCGAGGTACTCTATGGTGTGCAACACAACGGTCTTACCGATTTTTTTTTGGAGACCACACCGCACCAGTTCTGTGACGAGGACTTCATAGACAACCGCACCCACAGACAGGTCAACAGCATTGACTGTTGGGTTCACTCGCTCAAGGTTTCCAGAGATTCTCGTAATCATGCTCGTCCACTCCTGATTCTCACCACAGCACTCCCAAAGAGGAGGGGCCGAAGTCGAAGATGATAATCGGTGAGTGCAACCGCGAGCGCATCGGCTGCATCGGCTGGCTCCGGCTTTGAGGAAAGCCCAAGCTCACGTTGAACAGCGAGTTGCATCTGTGATTTATTCGCATGCCCACTTCCAGTCAACGTACTTTTCACTCGATTGGGGAGATAATGGTGCATTGACAGTTTTTCCTGAATTCCCGCAAGACAAATCACTCCGCGAGCATGACCAAGAAGAATGGCTGTCTTTGGAAAACGAGTGTGTGAAAATACTTGCTCAATCGCCATGGCGTCCGGGTGAAACTGACTGATCACCTCCCTGACGCCAGAGTGTATTGTCTCTAAACGAGACTCGAGAGAATCGCCTCGCGAGCGAATCTTTCCTGCCTCCACAAGACGTACAACATTTCTCACAATCTCAATAACACCATAACCAGTCACATTGAGACCGGGGTCAAAGCCAACAACTCGTATACAAGTTCTTCCCATAACAGAAGAAGGCTATCGCCTATCCCCATGTCTTCCCAAGAGCAATCTCATCAACATGGTTTCCAGTCACGCACATGGCAAATGCATCCACAGCCATCAGATGAAAAGAAAAACCCTAAAAAAGGAGTTATTCTACGTTGTCTCCATGCGCATGGGCAAAGCCACACACAGTTGCCTCCTTGAACACGCAACGTATTTGGCCTTTCTTTTCACGAGCAAACTGTCTAACAGTTATTTTCGTTTTTGCTGAATGAGCATCAATGTCTTGTTTACAGCCATTTGGGGCCTCCGCCTGAATACTCTCCTGCTAGGAGCCAATATGATTCAGATCATGCCTTCGTGCGAAGATCCCAAAGAGTGCGATCAGCCCCCACATATTGCCCCTCAAACAACTCACACCCCAAAAGGGTATCCAACGTGGTCAGGCCGGCATCCATGGATTGCATTCATTGTGGGACCACCGACACTTTTCTTAACCCTCTTCATCCTTACCAACATCGTGGTCGGATACAGCTTGGTGACCCTTACTGAAGGGAAAACCGTGCAAACAACTGCATGGTTACCATACGCATGCACGTTGGCAAGTTGGTCTGGTTCTTTTCTTCCTGCGATCGTTGCGGTGCTCATTGTTTGCCGTCTCTTTGGTTCATCCGGGCGCACCTATCGTTGGGGAGCAGCCGCCTGCTGTACGATCGCTTTGTTATCATTCATCACGTATTGTTCATGCAACCCACCTCAGACAGAACCAGGAACAGGCACAATCATTTTCGCCCTCATCTTTCCATTTTTGTCACCAATGAGTGACCTCTTCGGGTGGCAGATAGTGCAAGCAATTGTTCCAATCGCCCTTGGATTCATCTTGCTCCGTCACAATCGTCAGGAACCCAAATGCATCGAAACTGAATCCACGCCACAGCCTGTTCGCTCTGCTGCATAAACACTTGGCTCAACGGTATCAAGCCGCATTGAGACAGCATTCCGATGACATATTCTTCTGGCGTGATTTTGCCTGGCATCACATAGCCCAAGCACAATCATTCGCTTTCTCTGTAGAGACACAACTACTCTTCAAGAACACGAAGTGGCTCATCGACGATGAAGGCTTCGGGAAAGTCTGCTGCCTTGACCCCACCGCGTCTTCGAAGTCGCTTATTCTGCTGTTTGCCCCGGGGAGTATTCATTGGAATCTCCATACCACCAAGCTCTTGCATCATTTCATAAAGACGACTTTGCATACTATTTTTTGTGTCCTGAAATGATGGCTCATGGATCAAATTCTTTTGCTCCAGAGGATCAGCCTTGATATCAAAGAGTTCATCTGTATCCCATAGTCCATAATAGGTGGTGTACTTATAGCGTGACCCTCGCAGGGAAAAATGTGTCGGTGTTTGTGGATAGTTTTGCTCCCAGTAGTACACGTAGAGAAACTCATCTCGCCAAGGAGTGACGTCTCCCATCGCGATTGGCAAAAAGCTTTGTCCGTCCATGTGACGAGGCTTTTCAAGACCCATCGCCTCCATGACCGTTGGAGCAACGTCAATATTTGCAACAACGTGATCGACAGTCGTACCACCTTCGATAATTTCCGGACATTGCATCAACATCGGCACACGACTGGAGGTTTCGTATGCCACACGTTTATCAAACAAACCGTGCTCTCCAAACATAAACCCGTTGTCACCCATGTAGATCACAAGTGTTTCATCGTGGATACCCATCTTCTTGAGTTGCTCCATGATGGCCCCAAGGCTGTCGTCTACTGAGCGAAGTGATTCGCAATAGCGCCTGTAGAACCATTCAACCGTTCGACCCGAATGAAGCGGGAAGTCCATTCCATGCCAGCTATTCCGTTGGTCAAGCAACCACCGAGGACGATTTTGTTTGTTCTGCGACAAAAACATGCTGGATGCCGGTGCTGCGACAGGCACACCACTCAGAGAATTTTTATATGCCGGTTCAGGAGTAAATGGTCCATGTACTGCCTTATGGGAGAGATAAAGAAAAAATGGTTTTTGCCTATCGTTCTGCTGCTCAAGAAACTGAATTGCCTTTTTCGTAAGGAGCGTGGTGATGTAGCCATCTTGAGGAACCCGTCGTCCATTATCGTTGAGTGTGTAGCGATCATGTGGCGGATAATAATGCCCTTGTCCGCGAAAACTAAACCAATAATCGAACCCAGGCCGGGGCTCATCACGTGCCGCCCCCATATGCCACTTGCCTATAAAGCCGGTTGTGTATCCCGCATGTTGTAAATATTGAGGAAAGAAAAGTGTTCCATCCGGAACAGCTCGTTGGTTGTCGATCACTCGATGACGAAAGGTATACAGGCCCGTTAGAATCGAAGCACGACTCGGAGAACAGAGGGACGTCGTGACAAAAGCATTTTTTAAGTGAACTCCATGGCGAGCCATCGCATCCATATGTGGAGTCCGTGCAAGGGGATGCCCCATAAAACTCATTGCATCAAAACGGTGATCATCTGAGAGGACAAAAATGACATTTCGGGGGCTTTGACCCTCAATTCTTTTCGACACGACACGATCTGGCACAGGAACAGGCTGTGCGTAGAGAACCCTGGACGACAAGAACAGCATCAACACAAACGTGGTCAAACTGACGAATATTTTCTTCATCTTTTGATCATCCTTGCGAGTATAGGCCACTTAGAACGACACGTTGTGACGAGCGATGCATACGACGAGATCATACTTAGTGAACGGTAAATGTCTTTGGCTCAGAAGCCATTTCGGCTTCCCATGCTGCCAACCGCTGCTTGAGTTCTTCAACTTTCTCGGGGTGTTGATAACAAAGATTTCTGCGCTCACTGATGTCATTCTGCAGATCAAATAAAAGATCCATGGTGCCTGCATCATCAATATACTTCCAACGACCGTGCCGGATTGCTCGCATACGGTAGTTGGAACGATTGACTCTCCAATAGAATGTTCGTTCGGTCTGTGAGACCTTCTTACGCAGGATTGGCATAAGATCTATTCCATCGAGTCGATAGTCCGCCGGAGGCATTGCCCCGGCTGCCGACAAGAATGTTGCAGTCAGGTCCATCGTAATAGCAGCTTGACTCGACACAGTGTTCGGCTCGATTCGGACTGGCCATCTCATTACACATGGCACCCGGATACCACCTTCCCAGAGTGTTCGCTTGTGATGAAATAGCGGAAGGTTGTTCGACCACCGCTCCCCTCCGTTATCACTTGATAAAACAACAAGGGTATTCTCAACGAGATGGTGCTCCTCAAGGCGATCGAGAATCATGCCAACGCCATGGTCCACCCTCTCAAGCATCTGCCGATAGATGTCCCGACTTCCATCATGCATGTTCTCTGGAGTGACGTGTGGCAACGGCCGATCTGGTGGCTGAAAAGGTGCATGAAGCGCGAGGTGAGGTACGTACAGGAAAAAGGGGTTTTTATGGTTTTTTTCTATGAACGATGCAGCTCGATCATTCACCAGATCCGTGAAATAACCATCGATGAAGGGATATTCAAAACCATCCCGCAGGGCATAGGTTCCGTCGTAATAACTGTGACGGTAATAGTCTGCATGCCCCAACAGTTCTCCAAAGTATTCATCAAAACCGTGGTGAATGGGATTGAATTCGTCATCGTATCCAAGGTGCCACTTTCCAAAACATCCTGTGGCATAGCCTGCAGATTTCATTATTTTTGCAATCCCAGATCGTTCTGGAGGCAGACCTATTCCATGATGCATCGTCGTAATGTCATGCCACTTTCCTTCAATCAGCCGTCGACGCTCAGCTGAATACCCCAGTGCCCATTCAAATCCCACACGCTGTTGCCATTGCCCAGTGATAAAAGCACAGCGAGTTGGAGAGCACACGGGCGCGTTTGCGTAAAAGTCCGTAAAACGAACTCCTTCATGAGCAAGCCGATCAATATTCGGTGTGGCAATGTCTTCGCATCCCATGCACCCAAGGTCACCGTATCCCATGTCGTCCACGAGGATAAAAACAATGTTTGGCATTGTTTTTTCAGAAGCATGTACAAAAAAACACATGCTTGATGTAAAAACCAAGCAGATCATCACAAGACATACACAACTCCGAATGCTTTTCATGACGCTTTACCTTGTGGTGCCGTTTCGAACGATCCAATACTTGACTCCTCCTCAGCTATCTTCCAGCATCATAACACGGTGAACACTACCCGTGTGTTCATACAGGTACAGGAAGGAGTTGGGGTTTTTCCGAGTGATAACATGAAAAAAAAACTACTTACAGTGATCCTCTTCATTTCGAATGCAACATGCTTCGCGACAGACAAGCCGGTTCGCGCTCAGCATATCAGCCAACCCAAACCAGCCAGCCAAGACAACAAACGACGTAAAACTCCGAGAACAGAGCACTCGTTCTTTAATGGTAAGGACCTGA
>CAXFJI010000087.1:0-8771 GCA_964003275.1 uncultured Planctomycetaceae bacterium | reverse complement strand
TGATGTGGATGGTAACTCCCCAGAGGATCGAGAACTTACGAGCCGCCTGTACGGTGGAGACACCCGAACACGCATTCGGCAGGAACTCGTGCTTGGCGTCGGTGGCGTTCGTGCGATTCGAGAGTTAGGCATTGTTCCTGGGGTCTATCACCTCAACGAAGGTCATTCAGCGTTTGCAACACTAGAAGCCATTCGGGGCCGAATGGATCGTGATGGGTTTTCTTTTGATGAATCTGTCCGCTTGGTAGCTCGACAGACAGTTTTCACCACACATACACCCGTCCCTGCTGGTCATGATCGTTTTGACAGTCCCCTCATTGAAGAACACCTTGGACCACTGCGTGATTCTCTCAGTATCTCTCATGATCACCTCATGAGTTTGGGGCGTGTTGAAACGCACAATCATGACGAACCGTTCTGTATGACAGTTCTCGGCCTCAAACTATCGAAACGAGCAAATGCAGTAAGTGCCCTCCATGGTCATGTCAGTCGTCGTATGTGGACAAACCTTTGGCCATCACGAATAGAGGAAGATGTACCAATTGGTCACATTACGAATGGAGTCCATGTACCGAGTTGGCTCGCATGGCAGATGCACAAACTCTATGACCATGTTTTTCCAGTTGACTGGCTGAATCGCATGGGTGAGCCAGATGTCTGGCAACACATCCATCAATGCGATCCAGGAGAACTCTGGGAGACGCACTATGCCCTCAAGAACCTTCTCTTGCAATTTGTACGTCGTCGCATCACTCGACAATGCAGACGACGCGGAGAAGATAAAGATGTTCTTGAGCAATCCCAGTCTATTCTTGACCCAAACGTACTCACCATTGGCTTTGCTCGTCGATTTGCGACCTACAAGCGAGCTGATCTTGTTCTCGGTGACCTTGATCGCCTTACATCACTTGTTACGCATCCTGAAAAACCTATTCAGATTATCTTTGCTGGCAAAGCGCACCCTGCTGACGAACCGGGCAAATCACTCATTCAAAAAATTGCAAACCTTCGCCATGATTCAAGGGTAAGCGGACGAATTGTCTTTCTTGAGGACTATGATATCAATGTGTGTCGACATCTCATCCAGGGTGTTGACGTATGGCTCAATAATCCACGAAGACCTCTCGAAGCCTCTGGTACAAGCGGGCAGAAGGTCGTCCTCAATGGTGGTCTCAATTGTTCTATTTTGGATGGTTGGTGGGCCGAGGCATTTGATGGCCGAAATGGTTTTGCGATTGGACGTGGTGAAACGCATGCCAAAGATGAAATGACTGACCAACGTGACGCAGAAGCGCTTTATCGTGTCTTGGAAGACGAAGTTGTTCCTCTCTTTTACGAGAGAGACTCGGATGGATTACCACAAGTGTGGATCAAAATGATGATGAATTCCATTAGTTCGCTTGCGTGGCGATTTAGTGCTCATCGCATGGTAATGGACTATGCAAAGGCCTGTTACGTTCCAGCAGCTGGTGGCATCTCGTGCGACATGCATAATCGATAAACAAATCTTTCCTCTGTTTCGCTTATGCTCAGGTTCTGCCGATGATAGCGTACGGAACGCTATTATTTGGTCTTCTTGGATTTCGAGAAATCGATTTCTGACTTTAACTGTTGAATCTGATCAGCCGCAGTTTTCAGTTTTGCTTCCACTGCTGCTAATTCAGCCTGTGCTGCATCAAGCACCTTCTTGGCCTCATCCGCTTTTTTCTGTGCCTCAGCTACCTGAGACGAGGCTACTTGCATGGTTTCTGTCGTAGCTCGAACCTTTTCAGAAGCTGATTTCTTGAGTGCGGCAATATCACTAGCGGCTGCCTCAGCTACTTTGAGCCGTTCTTCCAACTGTGGTGGATTCGTATCTGGCGTTCCAACCAGTTCACCCTTCTCAATGGTGAAAACGGATAATTTTCCCGCAAGATCACCCACCAGCAAACGTTGCTGATCACTGGATACAGCCACGCTTAGGCCGATTTCTTCGAGCGCTGGAAAATCTCGCTCTTTCGTTCCATCCCCTTTCCACAGAATCACTTTTTTGTCACGACCGCAACTCGCTAGACGACCATCTGCCAACCAGGCTAGTCCCTGTACTCCTCCTCCATGAGCAGTCCAATCCTTCATTTTTTCTCCCGTAGAGCGATTCCACAGACGTATTTTCCCATCTCCACTCGCCGTTGCGACAACACCCCCATCGCCTCTCCAGGACACCGCGTTAATAATCCCTCCATGCCCCTTCAACACAGCACTTTCTCTCGCTCCACGAGTCTCCCACAGAAAAGCATTGCCGGCTCGGTCTCCTGTAACCAACATCCGACCATTGGGTGAAAACTCAAGCGCTGTAATCCAGTCCGTATGCTTTTCGATTTGTGCATCAATCTGCCCATCAGCAGTACGAATAAGGCGAACCACTTTTTGTGGACCTCCCAGCGCTACAAATCTCTGGTCTGCTGAAATATCAGCTGCCAAAACCTCATCAAATTCATCACCAACTGCAGTCACACGATTTGCAGACGCAACATCCCATAGGACCACCCGACCACTCCTTCCGCCAATACCACCACCAGCTAAAAGAAGCTTCGCATTGCGCGAGAACCGCAACGTCGTGACATCTCCCTCTGGAAAGGGCAAAACACCTCGAAATGCAAGTGAACTGGTGTCATACAAAAGAACTTGATGACGACTTCCAACTGCTGCCACCGACCCATTGGGTGATGAGGCAAGACCCATAAGTGCCATTGGCTGACTTCCACGCGACTCCACTTGGAGCGATAAACGCGGAGGCATCACGGGAGGTCCATCGGGAACCAGCACAGCATTGGGGTCCAGTGCAAGAGAAACTGCTGGTTTGGCAGCAATTGGCTTTCCACCTTTTCGTTCAATCGCACCACCCGCAATCCACTTTGTCACAATCGCAAGCATATCGTCTGGAATACGATCCTCTTCAGGGGGCATCGTGGGCTCTGACTCATGACTGACAACCTGCCAGAGATATGAGCCCTCAGCATCACCGGGAGCAATCACATCACCTGATGAACCACCTGCCATCATGCGACTGAATGACGTGAGATCGAGACCTCCGGATTGTTCATCTGGATTGTGGCAGGTGCAGCACTTGTCACGGAAAATGGGAAGGACATCTTCCTGAAATGTTGGTGGTGCTTCAGCAGCAAACAGGCTTCCTGAAAACAATGCAAGCGCCACATACATGCCAATAAGCCAACTGATTTTCATAACAACTCCTCAGATCATTTCTCGCATGAAGTGATAAACACCATATCGAGAATTATCCTCGCAAGACTTCATTACAAATATTGAGTACGGGAAGCTTCGACCAATGGATTAGCCTAGTGATTGAACATGAATTCTGGTGAATTCAATAATGCCCAGAACACGTCTTCTAATGCCTGCCCGCGATCGCCGGCAGCCGCGACAGTTGCAACTGTGTCTTTCTGTTCATCCTCAGAAGGCGAACGACCAAAACATCGCGTGAACAGAAGATCGATAACCTCCGCATCTGATTTCCCGCCCTTGATCCATTCAGCAACAAGGGCCCCTTCCTTGATCCGATTATTTGCTGAATCACCATTCAACAGATGCAAAGCCTGCGAGAGACTTGGGTCCATTTTTACGGCGCAGCTACAAACATCCTCTCGGGTGGCCCGGCCGAATGTTGTCAGAAAATACGTAGTGGTTCTTCCATCAGCGACTTGGACCGCCCGTGAACCAAGGGGTAATCCGGGGAATTTATTCTTCGTCCCTGTCACTTGTGCTAGCACATCAAGCAGTACTTCCGCGCGAATGCGACGAACTGATGCATGAGAAAAATTGGACTCATCTAACTTGTTGGTCTCATTGAGTTCACACGATCGCTGATATGTCTGAGACATCACAATATCTCGCACCAATCCCCTGAAGTCCCAACCTGTGTCAGACAATCGCTGGCCTAATGCATCGAGAAGTGGACCATTCGATGGAGGATTACTGACTCGAGCATCATCCGGCTCATCAACAATCCCTCGACCAAAAAAATGGGTCCATGCAATATTCGCAACATGCTTTGAAAAATACGGGTTTTCCGGTGACGTCATCCATTCTGCGAGCGACTCTCGCCGATCTTGTGCCTTGACCTCCGGAACGTCACCCCCCAGAAATTTGGGTGCAACTGTTGCGCCTGTCACAGGATTCTTTGTATCGCCAGAACTATTGTCGTAAACGATTGCCTCACGAGGATCGGCACCCCTCTTTCTGGCAATCTGCTTGAAAAATGCAGCGAATCCATAGTAGTCATCCATCGTCCAACGATCAAACGGATGATTATGACACTGGGCACACTGAATCCGCATTCCGAGAAACGCCTGAGCGACATTTTCCGAGAGCTTGAGAGTATCCCGCTCTGCTTGAAAATAGTTCGTAGGAGGATTTTCAAACGTGCCACCTTTCGCCGTAATGAGATCGCGCACCATTTTGTCAACAGGTTCGTTCGCAGCAATCCTTCGATCCAGCCACTGGTGGTACAAAATAGCACCCTTCGGATCAACAATATTATTAATGGAACGGATCTGCAGAATCTCTGCCCACTTCATGACCCACAGTTCAACAAATTCTTTTCGGCTCATGAGCTCATCGATGACCTGAGCCCGTTTATCGGGACGGGTGTCCGCCAAAAATGCCACCCGCTCCTCTGGAGTCGGCACAAGACCAACAAGATCGAGCGTAACACGACGCAGGAACGTTTCATCATTACAGATGCCACTCGGAGCAATCCGTAACGCAGCCAGTTTTGTATTGACAAGTTCGTCAATCCATGTTGGGTTTTCCTGCGGTGGAAAAGTAAACGACAGATCTTTCGGCACAACCACGAACGGCCGACCAACCGTAATCGTGTCATAACGTGCCATCAAAAATGCTTCGCCACGACTCCCGCTCGAAACTAAGCCAACTGGTGAAATTTTTGCTGTCGAATCATTGTTCGAACCGTACCAGCACAGATCCGTAACATCACGATCGGTGCCGTCTGCAAACTTGGCCACGGCAACCATTGGCTGATTTACACCTTCTCCAGCCAACAGAGCCGTCGGTGGATACAGGTCAAGACCGACAAGCTCCGAGACAGGCCCCGGATCGTCGGGTGCTCCTGCAGCAATCCAACGAACCAATCGATCTGCCAGATCACTTTCCAGTTCAAATCGCTTTCCACCAGAGTGCGGAACTCCACCAATGGCTTTTTGCACCATCAGGCTTTGCTTCGGATCACCAATATCAATTCGTCGGCCTGGGAACTCACGAGTAATTCTCTGGTAATCACCTGCTGGATCAAACCCAAAAAGAGAGAGCCGAAAACCATCCTTTCCACGAGCAGCACCATGGCAACTCCCCATGTTACATCCGGCGCGAGCAAAAACTGGCATGACATCTAACCGAAAGGACAACGGCGGCTCGGAGGTAGCAGAGACAACCTTGAGAGGAATTTCTTTTACATGACCTTTATGTTCAACACGAATGGCAGCCTCACCATCTGCCTGAGGGCGAAAGACAATACTGCCATCAGGTCGATCAAGAACGGCCAGTGAAGGATTGGTTGGGGTCACAGAAACAGCCGCTGTCACGTCTTCCGTCTGACCGTCTGAATGTAGCGCTTGCACAATGATTCGTTGTCGATCTCGCGAAGAGTCCAGTTGGACCTGCGGAGGAAAAACGTCGATGGAGACCACGTCAGCCTTGACCGCTGCCCCACAGATAAAAAATGCGAAGATGCAACAAAAAGACCGTCTCATGTACCCTCCTCCTTTGTATCCTCAGGCGGCAGCGGCTTATCAATCCTTAAAGACGTCGCAGGTGTTTGATGAATCATCATCGAATCACCCTTGGGAACCTCAATACGACAGAAAACATTATGTTTCCCTGCAGGCGCATCAGCAGCAACTTTTATAGGAAACTCGATTGATTCTTTACCGGCTGCCAGATCCAACTCAGGAGCCTCAGTCTTCACTGGAAGACCCATCAACCGAACCTTTGCGGTGCCTTCAAAACCGACTGGTTTGGTTGCCTTGAAAATGATCTTGGCTTCCTGCCCTTGCTCAACTGACGCCTTTTCTGCTGCCAACTCAACAAGCGGCTCGACGACCGAAAGCGTCACCGGACGACTGGCGATCCAACTTCCGCGAGCTGAACGCTTTGCTATATCAGACAGATCCTTTTTATCCCCAGAGCCTGCTCGCACTGTTGCAGCAACGGTAATCTGCCAGTCTTTCACCTCTGCATTTGAAGACGCACTCAGAGGAACAACTGCCTCTGACTGATCGCCCTTTACTTCCACAGTAGAGGCACCAATCCCCGGTGGCTTGAATGGCAACTCCAAACGAACGTTTCCATTGAAACCCTCAACCCTGTTGATCTTTACCTTTAATTCCATGACCCCACGACGGGCAATCGGGGTAGGCGGCTGAAGGACCTCAATCGACACTGGTGCAGGTTCGACCACTGCCACCGCTAAGCGATCTCCGATCGACGTTCTGTACGGCGTTCGATTTGGATTACCAAAAATCATATCGGTTCCCTGACGCATTCCTCCAACGACATCCGAAGATTCCCCATCTCCACGCTTTGCCGCAATCGATGCCATGGAGGTACCAAACGGAGCATCGTCTGAAGCCTCGAAAACAATCACACCGCCGGGAGCCGGAGGAGTCAGCGGTGCAACCATTGCCTTCACCCCAGCAGGAAGATCCCCAAACTCCAGGGCAATCGGGTCGTTGCAGTCATTTCGTGATGCGTTCATATAAATTGCCATGCGATTACCACGAGGCACGGCCACCACAAGCCTTTGCTGAGTTTTTGTTTGTTTTGGTGGAACTGAAACGGTCACAGAAGGAGCCATCGGCTCAACATCCAACCAATAGATAAAGTCTGGGCCACCTCGCTGCTGAAATTCGTTCACCCGCAAAACAAACGCCCCTTCCTCCGGGACTGTGAGTTGCACAAGGCTATCAGGGCCACCCGAATCATCGTTTCCGGTAATGCGGGTTCTCTTCTCATCATCCCTGTACGCATTGACCACCAAATCAACAGGCGATCCGAGACGACGCCCCCAACCAGAAACTTTCCACTTACTCCCTTTGGGTGCCTCAACTCGAATGTAATCAAGATCACCTGAGGTATCCATTCGACCATAAAGCGCAACCGGCGCCTTCGCCTTCACTGCCTCGCCGTGACTTCCAGCAGGCTCCTGCACTGCCACGATCGGCGCATCTGTCACACGAAATGGAACAGCCAACGCAGACACTTTCCCGTCACGAACCGGACGAACGCGAGACAGACCATCAAGTTCGGCAGCAGGAAGTGTCACCTTGCCAGAAAACGGACCTGCCGGATCCCCTATCCAATCAACAGAAAACTCTTTGCCAGCCTGGCCACCTGGAGGCCAGGCTACATGCGGAACAGGAAATTCTCCGGCATGAAGAAGATACAGGGCTCCCCCGCCACGATAGGTACTCTCGCGCAATCGCAGGAAGTAGTCGCCCTCCTTTTCAACACTCAACGATACAACAGCATCCTGAGAAAGCAGAGGATGATCATCACACTCAGCAACCGTGAAGCCATTGGCGTCCACGATTTCCAGAAATGGATCAAGCATGGTTTGATCTAGCGTTGCACCGCGAACCACTGCTGATATTTTTCCACCAGCCGGTAAATGCACTGAAAAAATATCGACATCTTCGTTTCCGAGCGATCCCCACACTGCCGTGCCGGGCTTCATGGGCTGAGCGACGTCCATGGTATTGTTGGGCTCTTTTTCCGCCACTTGCTCTGACGCATGGACATGAAACATTCTGAGCTCAGAAAGCCCTTCCGCTGTTCTGACCCGCATGCGGTGCGGCCCAACAGGGCAATCTGCAGGCACGACAAGAACTGCCTTCATAGCACTACTTTTGTCAGCGGTTACTGACTTTACGGTGATCTTACCCTTCTCAAAAAACACTTCCTGAGGCTCTTCAAGCTCAGAGCCACTAATCTGGACTTCAACCTCAGTCCCTTGCTGAGCCGCGGGGGGCTGAATGCGAGTAAGGGCTGGCGCAGCAAAGACCAAACCAGATGCAGAAAAAAGTGAAAGGCATACGATAAATCGTAAGGCACGCATCGTTAGCAAAACTCCTGAGGGCCTACAAAGGAAATCCGTAAACAACACGGAAATGGAAACAGAAAAAACTAGGCGAGCAGATCTTTCCGAACTTTTCCACCATCAACAATCTCGATGGGCCGATTACCTGGGGCAATCAACTCCTTTTCCGAAACAATACCGAGGCAGTGGTACAGGGTTGATGCGAGATCTTCGACTGTCAGTGGAGAATCGGCAGGCTCCGCGGCAATCGAGTCAGATGACCCATAAATCATACCTCGCTTCATACCGCCACCAGCAAGCACAATAGAAAATACCTTTGGCCAGTGATCTCGACCCGCGTCACGATTGATTTTAGGGGTACGACCAAACTCACTCGAGACCATAACAAGCGTGGAGTCCAGAAGACCTCGCTGCTCAAGGTCACGAATCAGTGCGGCATATGCCTGATCGAATGGAGGCAGCGTACGGGTAATACTGTCCGTGATTCGATTATGCATATCCCAGCCACCATAGTTGAGTGTCACAAGCCTCACTCCTGACTCAACAAGGCGACGAGCAAGCAACATTCGCTGACCGGCCTGATTCCGTCCATACTGATCTCGAACGTGCGCTGGCTCAGCAGTAATATCAAAGGCAGCACGTGCTCGAGCCGAGCCAA
>CAXFJI010000086.1:0-8798 GCA_964003275.1 uncultured Planctomycetaceae bacterium | reverse complement strand
TTATCCAATGCTTCTCTACAAATTGAATAAATGATTGTATCGAAGAATCAGCGGGGAATCGACACGACGAGCAATGACTTGTTTCCTTTTATCGACTATGAAATACTTAATTTGACATCACAGCTTGAACTTCCAAGGGTGGTGTACGAACGTTACTGGTCTTTCATAAACCCCTCAGAATGAGTGCACTCCATGCGCAGTAATAATCTTTTCTTCTCATTGGTCCTTGTTCTTTTTTTTATGCCCATGACAGCCGCTCTTTCAGCAGACGACAGTCCGGTATATGAACTGCGTGTCTACACATGTGAGCCAGGAAAACTTGAAGCGCTCCACAGCCGTTTCCGCAACCACACGATGAAGATTTTTGAAAAGCATGGAATAAAAAACATTGCCTACTGGACCCCAACAGAGGGCGACAAAGCGTCAAACACCCTCGTGTACCTTCTTGAACACAAAAGCCGAGCGGCTGCAGACGAATCCTGGATGGGTTTTCGAAACGATGCGGAATGGAAAGCCGTGGCTGCAAAAAGCAGAGAAGATCATGGCAAGATTCTCGCGCACAAACCTGAATCAACCTATATGGTTGCAAACGATTATTCACCCGCAATCAAACCTGTTGATCACACAGACACCTATGAACTGCGCGTCTACACAACCAATCCTGGAAAGCTTGAACTGCTCAATGCAAGGTTTGGAGGTGGTGAAGTGGCCATCTTTCATCGTGTTGGCATGAATTCGGTCGGGTACTGGACGCCTCAGGATGCACCAGCATCAAAGAATACACTTGTATACATGCTGCAACACAAGACGCGAGACGATGCGAAAAAATCATGGCAGGCATTTGTGAGTGATGCCGAGTGGAAAGAGATGCGTGCGGAAACTGAAAAAGATGGCAAGTTTCTTTCCCAACGTCCAGAATCAATGTTTCTCAAGCCAACTGATTATTCCCCAAAACGCACTCACTGAAGCACTGCTCGCGACCCCTCTACCTTCGTGACTCTTCAACTACCTTTCACATGACTCGTTTGGTAACACTCACAACAGATTTTGGTTCGGGGTCTGGTTATGTCGCTGAAATGAAGGGCTGTCTCCTTCACGCGAAGACACCTATTCGTCTGATTGATATCTCACACACGATACCTTCCCATGACGTGCGATCGACAGCGTGGCTCATTGGCCAGGCGTGCCATGCATTCCCAGCAGACACGCTTCACATTATCGTCGTGGACCCAGGTGTTGGAACTGAACGTAAAATGCTTTGGGCACGCATTGGAGATCAAGAGTTCATCTGCCCGGATAATGGAATCCTTTCATGGGCGCTCACAAAACAGCCCATTGTTGATGCAAGAGTTCTTTCACCTCCGGAAAACATTTCGTTCACTTTCCATGGGCGCGATGCTTTCGCCCCCCTCGCGGTAAAGATCATCGACGGAGCACGCCCGACATCGCTCGGTCCTCCAGCCGGCAACCTTCAGTCACTTGAGTGGCCTAAACCGACAGAAAGCCATAACAACTGTTTTGGAGAAATCATCAACGTTGATACCTTTGGTAACCTCATCACCAATTTGCCCTCTGAATGGCTGCCAAAACTTATCGAAAAAGGTGGCATCTATGTTGACTCATACAAAGTCTCAAACGTTGTGCAGACATACGGCCAGGCACCTCCCAACACACCGGTCACCCTTGTTGGCTCACAAGGATTCATTGAAGTGGCTGTCGTTCAGGGACGAGCAGACAAACGGCTCTCAGCTGGACTTGGCACGCCGGTCTCTCTTCGAGAATAACGCAGTCTCAATTGCTATAAGCCAACACAAGGCTACAGATTGGGCAAGTCGACCGTTTCACCAGTTCGAAAAGATTGATCGGCAGCAATGACTATCCGAAGGCTATTCACAGCATCAGCCATGTGATCCGAAAGATCACGGTCATTCACGATAGCATCAAGAAAAACTTCTTGTTCCAAAAGGCATAATCCATCATGATCAGGTTCATCCGCACATTCAATGATATCATCTGCTTTCGCAAATGAACCATCATCCGCCAACTCACTATGATGAAGTCGAAGCCGCCCTGCTTTTGAATGTCCTTCGATATCGTCACTTGCAACCTCTCCTTCCTGGACCCCTGTAATACTGACACACCCCTGCGGCCCAACAACGTCTTTTATGAAGAAAGCAACATCACTCATCATCGGACCCCATCCAGCCTCATACCAACCGACCGATCCATCAGAAAAAGTGACCTGCAATTGACCATAGTTGTACATTCCTGGTTGCATTTCCTCTGACAGTCGTGCACCGATAGCACTCACGCGCACGGGACGAGACTGAGTCATAAGACACATCATATCCACGTAGTGAACACCGCAATCAACAATGGGAGACATCGATCGCATCAGTTGCTTGTGTGTTGCCCACATGTCACCTGATGACTGCTGATTAAGATTCATCCGCATCACAAGTGGCTTTCCAAGCGTACGTGCTGTTTCAACAAACTTTGCCCATGTTGGATGTACTCGCAGAATATAACCAATAACAAGTTTACGACCCGCCTTCTGAGCCGCAGCGACTACCTCTTCTGCCTCTGCGACTGTTTCTGCAATGGGTTTTTCTAAAAACACATGGCATCCAGACTCAAAGCATTTCTTTGCATATGAGGCATGCGTATCTGGATACGTATTGATGGAAACAGCATCTGGACTGGTAGCCGCTAGTGCCTCTTCAAACTCCGAAAACTGAGGGTACTCTGCACCAATGGCATCAAGAAGCGCGCGGCGTGATTTTTCTCCTCGAGAAACAACGCCCACAATCTCAAACCCGGAGAGGTCATGATACGCCTTCGCATGCGATGTTCCCATGTGACCGCATCCAACTACGAGAATTCTTACAGGATTCGCCATACGACAGGTCCTTTCGATAAACAAATCGGGAGGTGGGTCTCTCTTTCCCCAAAAAACAATTTATAACAGTAAACTGTCAAGACCATGTCAACTAGTGTTCCTCAAAATACGGCAGAAGCACGCGGATCCAATTTGCCCGATAACAATATGCCCGCACCAGATACGGAAAACTTAATTTCGTGGGACACACATCACGTCTGGCATGCATTCACGCAAATGCAGGAATATGAATCCCTTCTTCTTGAGAGAGGTGAGGGCTGTTGGCTGATCGACACAAGCGGGAAGAAATATCTTGACGGTTCAGCCAGCATGTGGTGCAACGTTCATGGCCATGGCCACCCACGGCTCAATGCAGCCATCATCAATCAACTTCACAAGGTAGCTCATACCACAAATCTTGGACTCTCGAATCCGACAACGGTTGAATTTGCGCACCGACTCACTCAAATCACCCCGGCTGGACTTGAACATGTATTCTTTTCCGATGATGGCTCGACAGCCATTGAAGCAGCACTGAAGATTGCCTTTCAGTTTTGGCTACAGACAGACCCAGCCAGGCCCCGACCAAAGCAAAAATATGTCGCTATCGGCGATGCGTATCACGGCGATACACTCGGTGCAATAGGCGTGGGTGGTGTTGATCGTTTTACATCCATGTTCATGCCACTCACCTTTGAGTCGATTCGAATTCCATCACCTGCAGCGACTTCCTCTTCTCCCAACAAACCTCATCTGTCATGCAACGAGTCGCTAGCGTATCTGGAGCAGGTATTTAATGATCACTCCGGTGATATCTCCGCGATGATTATGGAGCCAATGGTACAGGCTGCAGGGGGTATCCTTGTCCATCCTCCTGGTTTTCTAGCGGGGGTTCGCAAACTCACACAGAAACATGACATCCTTCTTATTCTGGATGAAGTTGCAACAGGATTTGGTCGGACTGGCTCCATGTTTGCCTGCGAGCAGGAGAATGTTGTTCCAGACATTCTTTGTATCGCCAAAGGCCTGACCGCAGGATATCTACCAATGGCAGCGACACTGACCAACAATCAGATCTGGAGTGCGTTTCTCGGATCATCGGAAGAGCGTCGCACTTTCTATCATGGCCATACCTATGGTGGTAACCCTCTTGCTGCCGCTGCTGGAATCGAATCTCTCAATCTTTTTCGTGATGAAAATGTATTGGCTCAAATGCCTGCAAAAATTGACCGACTCCGTCAACATGTTTGTCGGATTGAAAAGCTAAAGCATGTTGGTGACGCGCGGCAGTGTGGACTTATGGCCGGATTTGAACTTATGCTCGATAAGACATCCCAAAAACCGTTTCCTTGGCAAGAGCAACGCGGCTCACGCGCCTGCCGTTTTGCTCGCAACCATAACGTGTTACTAAGACCACTCGGAGACGTTGTTGTTATCATGCCTCCACTGTCGATCTCTCTCGATGAAATTGACATGCTGGCGGAGGCAACCGAGAAGGGAATTATCGATGCCACAACATGAACATGCTTGGAAGCATACATTCACCTCATACTTCAAATAGTTATTCACCATGCCACGACTACTCAACCCCGTCACCGACCCGCATTTTCTTCTCCATACTGACGCATCGCGAGAACTGTATGCTGCAGCTTCTCTAGAGCCCATCTATGATTACCACACTCATCTCCCGCCCGATGAAATTGCAGACAATCGTCAGTGGGAAAATCTCACAGAGGTTTGGCTTGGAGGCGATCATTACAAATGGCGGGCGATGCGAGCCAATGGCATTCCTGAAAGCCATATCACGGGAAATGCTGCGCCGTATGAGAAATTTCTCGCTTTTGCAAAAACAATGCCTCGCCTCATTCGGAATCCCTTGTGGCACTGGACGCATCTTGAACTTGATCGCATTTTTGGCATTCATACAACGCTTGACGAAAGCTCTGCTAGCCGTATTTGGGATGAGGCCAATGAACAACTGCGATCTATTTCAGCACAATCGCTTCTTAAGCAGTTCCGCGTCGCAATGGTTGGTACGACCGATGACCCTTGCGATGAACTGACCCATCACACTCGGATCAGAGAAAAAACAATTACCACCAATGTTTACCCAGCGTTTCGTCCTGATAAAGTTCTGGCTGCTCATCAACCTGAATCCTTGAAACAATGGGTACGTAAACTCGAAGATATTTCAGGAATCAATTGTGATTCTCTGGATGGACTCCTTCGTGCAATACGTGCACGACATACGTATTTTCATGACATGCATAGCAGATTATCCGACCATGGAATCAATCATGCATTTCATCGAGTTGGCACATTTGCGGAAGCGGAAAATGCTTACGCATCCGTACAAAGAGGACAACCTGTTGTGGGTGATGCGCTCGCTGCCTACCAAAGCTTTCTCATGATTGCTTTTGGTGAGATGGATGCCGAACAAGGCTGGGTAAAACAACTCCATCTCGGTGCGCTACGCAATCCAAACACAAAGGCGTTTGATCAGCTTGGTCCGGACTCTGGCTTTGACTCGATCGGTGATTTCTCTCAAATCGATGGGCTCACAGGCTATCTTGATGCATTAGAGCAACGAGAGAAACTTCCAAAGATGGTCCTTTACAACATCAATCCACGTGATAACTATGCAATCGCAGCATTGTGTGGCAGTTTTCAGGGCGAAGGTGTTCGGGGGAAAATTCAATTTGGAAGTGGTTGGTGGTTTCTTGATCAACTCGATGGCATGCGTTGGCAAATGAACGCACTCTCCCAGATTGGTTTACTCTCTAATTTCATTGGCATGCTCACTGACTCAAGAAGTTTTCTTTCGTTCCCACGTCACGAATACTTCCGACGTCTTTTATGTGATATTGTTGGAAATGATGTTGAACAAGGGCTCATCCCAGCAGACATGAGTACACTCAAACAACTTATCAAAGACATTTCCTACAGAAATGCAACAAACTTTTTTGATATGCCCGGATCGAACATCTGAGCGATCCTACTTCTTTATTCAAAGAAAAAAGTCACTGTGCTACAGACTTACTGCCTTCTGTCGAGCCCCCAATGGGTGCACCTTCAGGAAGGGGGCGACACGCTGTGGCAATTCCCAGCCGATATAGTTCTTCACGAACTTTACGAAATCCCTCAAAACTGCTTGGGTAACACCAAAGGGTTACCGTCATGCCTGGAGTCGCACGGGCTAACAGTGCATGAAAATAGGACTCTGGAGCAAGTGCGTCTTGAATCTCTTCGCCTATCTGTCCCGCAACCGGTTGAACCACCCATTCACGAGAGCGAACAAGCACCTGCCCCCGAGCTCGATCAATTTGCGTTTCAACAACGTAGTCAAGCGTAAAGTTTTGCTCGGGACCAACCGTCTCAATTCGGTTCGCCATTTTCGATATATTTCCGCTGTGCCTCCGCGTTTGTGCTTTGGCAAGTTCAAACAACTCCGTTAGTGGAATGTACGCGATTTTGTTGCCATCAAGACGAAAGTGTATCTCTTCTCCTGTAACAGTTCGGCCAATGGGGGTCGGGTAGGCGAGCACTTCTTCTGTTGTTTGCGGAACATATGAAACCCCCTGAGCCTCTAGTGTTGTTTTCTCAATCTCTTTTTTCAACTTTTGTTTTCTTACAGTAAACTCCGCAATTTTCACTCGTGCTTTATCTGCATTGGAGTTTTTTTCCTCCAGTTCCTTTTTGACAGCGGACACCATCGTTGCGAGCTCGACACGGGCTGTATTGACACTCATAGAAGCCATCGCAAGTTGTTCTCCTTGTGTAACAAGGTCCTGCACCTCATGCTCTGCCAAGGCCACTTGTCCACGCAAACCATCTATTTCATATTGCAAGGAACGCGACAATGACTGATCAATGTCAGATGGTTCAAAAATGAGTGACTGGACTCGACCCCCAATCACCATCACCAAAATAATGAGGATGCCAACAATATTGGTCACCACATCGAGAAAAGAATCCTGACCGGCTAATTCTGTTTCAGTGGAGCGAAGACGTCGCATACTCTGACACCTCAGGGGTCTACCTTACTCTTCGACGAGAACTTGTTTGGCGCGTTGACGGTAGTTGCCGCACCACATCTTGTTTGCCTTTCCGGCGTGTCTCAAGACCACTATCCGCGAGCAATTGTTCAATATCTTCAAGCCTTGATTGCCCATCTGCCGTCTGCGAGAGAACAAGCTGTGGGTTCCAATACATACGGTCCCCAGCCAGCCCCCAGCCAGCAACCCGTTTATGAACATTCTTGACAAGGGGATCAATGCAATCACCGGTATCAGATCCAATCGGAATCCGCTTGATCACAGTACGCCCCGCATCATCAAACACGCGCAATTCATCATAAGAGCACTCGACTTGGATTGGTCGCGTTAGTGGCACTGGATGATCAGCAGTAGCAAGACTGGCCCAGTTCTTACCACGAGCTTGCGCCATCGGGCTTGTGGTCATGCTCGCCGTTAAAGCACTCCCACCAGTACCCCCAGAGGCTCCTGATCCTTGCTTGGCACCCGACGCCTGCTGACCTCCCTGGCCAAAACCACTACCTGCCGATTGATTCGCCGACGTCCCTTGTGCCATTCCTCCAGCACCATTGGGCGAGTCAACCGACACTCCTGCTTGATTATTTCCCGAGACATTCTGGCCTCGTGCTCCCGGGAACTCACTTGTCTCTCCCGAGGAACCCTCAACACGCGTTCCATTAAAAGAACGGCTGTCGTTTGATACGAGAGCATTGCTTCCATAAGGGATCCTTTTGCCAGAGGTGAGACTCTGACCACTCAATGAGTTCCCTTTCCCAGTATTTGCTACTAATGCTGGAAACAGTTCTGACGAACCACCTGCGAGTGAATCGCCAAGGGCAACTCCACCCCTTGACCCCGTGCTCTGTTTTGTTGAGTTCGTTTTATTTCCTGCCCCCTCCTCATCTCCAAAACCATTTCCACTGCCACCACCAAACCCAGTTCCACCACCATCTCCACCCTGCATTCCACGCGCTGCCTGCTGCCGCGCCCAATCCCATTGCGACTGATCTCCCAGCAGGCTAGGACCTTCATCAGCGACTACTCCCCCTCGAGTTGTAGACGCACGATAGTGTTTTGTTGGACGCGAAGGACGAGTAGAACGCCGCGACATTAACCATGCTAATCTCTCTCGTGATTCAGCAACTGCTCTCTTTTCTATCTCAGCAAGAGCAGGATCACGAGGAGGGAATTCAAGCGTCCAATCCTCATTGATCAGTTGATATCCAAAGTCGCTTCCCCATGACTGAATTGCATCGCGAGCTTCGTAGTACGCCATAACTCCCGATGGACGAACAAGTAAAAGAGGATATGGCTGAACAGCTGCTTCAGACCCAAGAGCTGTTGTCTCTGCAATGTATTCACGTGCAGCACGAAGGGCACTCGCCAAAGGATTCCCAGGTCCAGCTGGCCCCGCAAAGTCACTCGGATTGAGCCGGATTCCCTCAGGCTGCAAAAACACACCGTCGATACAGCATTCGATGTACAACGGCCTTCGGTGCGTACCAGACGGCCCATCGAAAGCCACAACCGCATACTTCGCCGGACGACTTTCAAGCACACGACGCTTTTCAAGCAAAGACTCCCGAGCACTTTTCAACTCCTGCTCAAGCGCCTCAATCTCACTCGCGGGTGTTTCCTCTGCTGTGTCTGCAACCTCAAGTGAACGCATGTGATCGTCAAGATCATTCAACTCATCTGTTAACGTCTGGACATGCTCTTCGATCCCTGCAAGTTGTATTCTTGCTTCTGAAAGATCGCGTGACGTTTTCACGCGGATGGTCTCAATTTGATCAAGACGCCAGATCAGTGAATCTCGTTCAATAATAAGCTGTTGCTCCAGATCAAGTTGTGCCTGTATTTCCTCACGGGCTGATCCCTTCTCACGA
>CAXFJI010000085.1:0-8847 GCA_964003275.1 uncultured Planctomycetaceae bacterium | reverse complement strand
CGAATTAGTAGAAGTTACACCTGCCGTTATCCGGCTTCGGAAAACACTTCTTTCTGAGCATGACAGAAAGCGCCAAAGCCGAAAAAAAGAGCTTCCAGTCAAGCGATAGACTCGAAGCAGCCGAAGACCTATACTCTTTAGCTTCGCTCATAAAACACTTTAGGAATGTTTGGAGATACATGGTAAAGCTTACAGTCCGTGAACGAGAAAGTATTCAAGAAGCAGTTCGTCGCTTCCGCAAACTGGTTGAACGCAGTGGCATAAAAAAAGAGATGAGAAAGCGAGAATTTTTTGAAAAGCCTAGTGAGACAAAGCGTCGAGCTCGTCTCCGTGCTGAGCGCAGAACAAAAAGAAACCGCCTCCTTGGTGTTTAGTTTTTCCAGTCAAGCCCGACATCGATCCACGGGGCATGGTGGGTCGGCCAACCAGAACTAATACGGTCGACTCCTGTTCGAGCAATTGCACCAGCCGTCTCAGGCCGAACGCCACCTGAGGCTTCTAAAATTGCTTTGTGTGGAGACCGATCACGCATGGCTACTGCTTCTGCCATCATTGCAGGCGTCATGTTGTCAAGCAAAACAATATTGGCACCCGCCTGCAGCACTTCCGTGAGGGAATCCAGTTCGTCAAGTTCCACCTCAACAACCATGTTATCTGCACGCTCAGGCGAAAACGCCTGCGCAATAAAGGATTTTGCCTGACGTACCGCGTCACCTGGGCCTTTACCTGTGTTCGCAAGTGCAGCAAGATGGTTGTCCTTGATTAGAATGGCATCGTACAAACCAAGACGATGATTCCATCCTCCTCCCAAACGTACCGCAAGTTTATCGAGAAGCCGCCAGCCGGGTATGGTTTTACGTGTATCGAAAATCTGACACGTTGTACCATCTACAGCATCAACGAGTCTTTTCGTCGCAGAAGCTACGCCAGACATTCTTCCAAGGAGGTTGAGGATCACCCGTTCAGTCGCCAAGACACTTCTTGTTAGCCCAGCTATACGGGCCACCACGGTTCCATCAGAGACAGGCATTCCATCCGAAACCTCGGGATGCCATTCCACGTCGAATTCTGAAACATCAATAACAACACGAGCAGCTTCTAAACCAGCAATCACTCCCTCATTTCTGACAACAACATCAAGTGTGCAAGCAGCACTGGCTGAAACCAGCCCGACAGAGGTCCAATCACTCTCATACCCCAAGTCTTCAATAAACCATCGAGCGGCCTCTTTCGCAACGTGTTCGGCCAGCGCGGAATTCCACTCGACCTGATGAAACGAGATATTCTTCGGGTTTTTGGACTGGTCCATGAGATTCATCGCATTTGGACTGTTTTGTTTACTACTATAGAGGAATGAATCCTACGTCCACTCAGCATAATCCAGTATCCCCATCCACGCAGGCTTTTGTTGCCATAGCCATTTTTATGGGCCTCATGTCAACCGTCTTCTGGTTGACCAAGACCAGTACCAGGGGCGTTGTAGATTATGATGCACCTCCTCATGCCTTCATTCATTTCACTGCCGACATTAACACTGCCGACGTTGCTGAATTATCACAAATTCCCGGTCTTGGACCGACCCTTGCTTCAAGAATTATTCACCACAGAACAACCTTTGGTGAATTCTCATCACATGAAGCACTTGTCAACGTACCAGGCATCGGCCCCTCAACACTTTCAAAAATGAAACCGTACTTAAGATTCATTGGCACGTCCACTCCTCCTCCAGATAATCTTTCTTCAAGCGTGTCAGACCCAACGCCATGACATCCTCATCTTCAATGTTTGAACTTGTATCTCCGTACAAGCCGGCTGGCGATCAGCCTCAGGCTATTGACAGCCTTGTTCAAGGAATAGACGAAGGGAAATCCTCTCAGGTTTTGATGGGAGTGACCGGATCGGGAAAGACTTTCACTATGGCAAATGTAATCGCTCGTAGCGGGCGACCAACTCTTATTCTCTCCCACAACAAAACACTTGCAGCCCAACTCTATGCCGAATTTCGTGATTTTTTTCCTCACAATGCGGTGCATTATTTTGTGAGTTATTACGACTACTACCAGCCTGAGGCCTACATTCCTCAACGAGACATCTATATTGAAAAAGATGCTGCCATTAACAAAGAAATTGATCGATTACGGCTCGCCGCCACAAGTGCACTCGTCAGCCGTCGTGACGTAATAGTTGTTGCGAGTGTTTCTTGTATTTATGGTTTAGGTTCGCCAGAAGATTATCGTGCGATGGTCGTCCGTCTCTCGAGCGGCATGCAACGAACCCGAGATGAGCTCCTTGAGCAACTTGTGTCTGTTCACTACGAAAGAAGTGATATGACACTTGAACGAGGCAAATTTCGTGTTCGTGGTGATTCCGTCGAAATCTGGCCTCCATATGATGAACTCGCCTGCCGCATTGAGTTCTGGGGAGACACCATCGAATCTATGGCAATTACTCACCCGACCAGTGGAGAAGTTGCGGCACGCAAGGATGAAATGTACTTCTATCCTGCTCGACACTTTGTTATGCCAGAAGACCGAATTAAGGCAGCAGTCGGTGAAATACGTCGGGAGCTCGAGGAACGGCTCGACGAGCTCAAGAGCCAAGGAAAACTACTCGAAGCTCAACGCCTGGCTGCACGAACCAGATTTGATATCGAGATGCTCCTTGAAGCTGGTTTTTGTCCTGGCATAGAGAATTACTCCAGACCTCTTTCCGGGCGAGCTCCAGGCAGCACACCAGAAACACTTTTCAATTACTTTCCGAAAGAATTTCTTTTCTTTGTAGATGAATCTCACGTAACAGTACCTCAGGTTCGTGGAATGTATGCTGGAGACCGAAGCAGAAAACTTACGCTTGTTGACCACGGATTTCGGCTTCCGTGTGCACTTGATAATCGTCCACTCAAGTTTGAAGAGTGGGAAGAGAAACTCAACCAAACGATCTATGTTTCGGCGACGCCAGGGAACTGGGAATTGGAGCGGACCCGTGGTGAGGTTGTACAACAGGTCATTCGTCCAACAGGATTGCTTGATCCCGTGATTGACATTGTCCCAGCTCGCCAACAAGTCATTCACCTGTCAAAAGAAATCGACAAAACTATTGCCACTGGCCAGCGGGTGCTTGTTACAACGCTTACAAAGAAACTTGCCGAAGATTTATCTACTTACTTTCAAGAACGCAATGTACGCTGCAAATGGCTTCACAGTGAACTTGATGCCTTTGAGCGGGTGGAACTACTTCGTGACTTACGTGAGGGGAAGTTTGATGTTCTGGTAGGTGTCAATCTGCTTCGTGAAGGACTCGATCTGCCCGAAGTCTCACTCGTGGCTGTCCTTGATGCTGACAAAGAAGGATTCCTACGGAGCGAGACATCCTTAATGCAGACAATCGGACGATCAGCACGCAATGTTAATGCACGTGTCATTCTCTATGCCGATTCCATAACAGAATCGATGCGATTGGCCGTCAATGAAACGCAACGACGACGAACGCTTCAGGAGGCATACAATCAAAAGCATGGCATTACACCTGAAAGTGTGAGAAAGGAGATTCGGGCAGGGATCGAAGCCGAGGCAATTTCTCGCGCAAAAGCCTTTGAAGCAGTCGGGCAGGGACGGGAATCCCAACGCCGCCAGGCAGAACTCATTGAACAACTGGAGACTGATATGATGCAGGCTGCTGCCGAGCTGGACTTTGAATGTGCTGCCCGCATCCGGGACGAAATCGCACAACTAAAAGACGGGAATGGTCGCAAGAGGATTAGTAAAAAAACACGTCGATCCAACCGAAGTCGTGGTGGTCGAATTCCACGGCCAAAGCAAACCTAACTAATGCGCCGATCATGGAGAGACGATCGCAGCCTGTCACCAAACGCTCTTAAGAAAATGCTGTAACGCATCGCTTTTGACCATTGCAACGAAACGTTCCATAAAAAGCCTTCGACACACGGTCCCATTTAATAGTCCACGTGTCGTGTCCCTAAATGGCAAGACAATCAGGCAGCTTTTTTTAAGGGCTCGCCAGTTCTGCTGAGTGATCGACCCAATCGACGCCCCTTCGCCCTCGATGTTTTGGCAGCCGAACCCTCAATCGTTGCTGAACCAGATCTAGGCTCTGCAACCCGTTCTCTCAGAGAAGCGGCAAGCGCCGGACCAAAGTCTTCTCCTTGATTTCTCACTCCTACATCATCAACCGCATCGGCCAGTCCCAAGACAACAGCCTGACGAACACCCTCGCGAATCCACTCAAAAAAACCCATTTTCCCCTCAACAAGTCAGGTCGCTGGTTGATTCCAGTGATCGACACTCTGAACACTTATTCGTGTATATCGACAGACCACACATGGAAAAACAACTGTGATAGCCAAATGTCAAGTTTGGACCTTTAGGTCAAGTGTTCAGCCCCAAAACACTCCTTGCAGACTTTACAAGGGCTTTCTTCGAACACACATGAGACAGATATCATCGCTGCGAACTTGGCCAGCAGCATGGCGGTTCACATCTGCCAAAACCCCACGACCGATATCCTCAGCTGTCTTCAAATCCTTATGAAGAGTCTCTGTCAGCCGTTCTGTGCCGTAACAATTATGTTTGTGATCCATTGCTTCACTGATTCCATCGGTAAATAAAATCAGCGTTTCACCGGGATGGAGTTCCTCATGGCAACTGGTGTACTGAGCACCTCCATCAACACCCAAGGGCAAGCCTGCCTCCTCAGCACTAATTTCTCGCACATTACCGTCAACATCACGAATCAATGCTGGAAGATGTCCTGCATTTACCAGTGTGACTCGCCCTGATTGGGGTTCAAGAACGGCAACAATAAGTGTTGCAAATCGATCATCCCATCCGCTCCTTAAGAACGCTTCGTTAATGCGGGACACTGCAACAGCAGGGTCAGATTCACTTGCAAGACAGTACCGAACATCTCCCGACAGACTTGCCATCATTAAGGCAGCCGAAATCCCTTTGCCACAAACGTCTGCCATTACAGTTGCGATAGCACCACCAGATAACGGAACATACGAAAAAAAATCTCCTCCAACACGCTGGGCTGGTTCATAGAAATCGAAGACTTCGTACCCATCGATTACTGGCGGTTTTGTTGGCAACAAACCCTGCTGAACTCGATGCGCAAGTTCGAGATCTCGTTTGAGTTGTTCTTGTCCGATTCGCTCATCATGCGCGACAGCCTGCTCAATGACTTGTGCTGCGTCTCCTGCGATACCTGCAAGAACTTCGAGGTCTTCTTGCTCAAATCGCTTGGTCGCATCCTGCGAGTCAACGTGTACAACGCCCAAGACATCCCCATCACTTCGCATCACAGGCACACACATCACGGAACGAATTTGACAGTCCACAACGCTGTTGCTTGAATCAAAACGACTATCACTTGAAGCATCAGCTGATAACACTGCTCTCCTTGTCTTCACGACATTGTTGAGCAATGACAAACTAAGCTGCAACGGTCCCCCCTCAGGATTTTCTTTATGTCTGCTCGCTCGAAGAACTAGCCGCTCTGACTTAGGATCCATCAACAACACAAAGCCTCGCTCAGCTTGGGAAAAAATCTCAAATAGCCCATCGAGCATTCTTGGGAGCACCTCATCGACAGACAACGATCCGGCCATTGCACGTCGTAGCCCTACAACTGCTCGCAAATGAACTTCTGATTGTTCTGCGGGCTCTACATTGTCTGAAAGCCCCCGCATGTCGACTTGCGACAAAATGTGTGAGTTATTTATGTCTGACTCTACTACGTCTCCTTGGTCTGTTCTCGAACCTGAACTCAGTACTGTTGCGCCCGTCTGACCACTTTCTTGAAAGTGAATTCTCTGATCACAAATCACAAGTTCATCACCATCTTGTAACCGAAGCCGCGACGTTAATTTATTTCCATTGACTGTTGTTCCATTGCGACTTCGCAAGTCCTCTACAAAAAAATCATCTTCTTCCTGTGTGATAGCGGCATGCTGGCGACTCACGGAAGAAATATCGAGGACAACATCACACGCAGGGTGCCGACCTATAACGACGCGAGGACTCGAGAGAGCAACACGTTGCCCCGAACGATTACCGGAACGAAAAATGAGTTCAGCCACAGAAAATCTCCTTGGAACACACTCTGTATGGTAACAGGCAATTCAAGGTGCGATTGCCCCGCCGTCTTTTGCACGGTAATCTGGTGATTTCTCCGAAAGATGGGGAATGGTGTAACGGTAGCACGACTGGCTCTGAACCAGTTAGTCCAGGTTCAAATCCTGGTTCCCCAGTTCACTTTTGTCACAACATTATTGTCTTTATTGATGTGTCGCTGATTGTTTCGCGAAGGGATCATTCCACACCATGCCTGCATCCCCTGTTGGAGACGCAATAGCGTGGGCGTCTCGAATTATGGCAATTGGTTTCGTAATGTTTCTACCAAGCGTGGCAGGGAACTGGCTTGACGATCGGTTCGATATGTCATTCCTTGGAGCGAGTGGCCTTATTTTGGGATTTATTGTTGGTCTCATCTGGCTCATTCAATTATCAAAACAGAATCATGACGAGCGAAAATCATAGTAGAACCCAACAAACGGCGGCTTTTCCGAAAGGCACCTTTATAGGGCTGGCTGTGTTGGTCTCTGTTCTTGTTGCAGCTGTACTACTTGCAGATTATTTTGGTGACAAATCTCCTCCATATCGACGTGCGATTGCACTCACTGGAATGATCTGTGGTATTGGGTCAGTCACGGGCTGGCTTGTTTCCAGAATACCATTTCAGACAGCCGGAATAGCACTCTCAACTGGTCTTGCTGGAGTATTTTTTAGGCTCTCAATGCCGCTTGCCATGCTCGTCTGGCTGCAGTCAGAAGACTATGGATTCCGTCAGTCAGGCGCGTACGGACTCCTGGCTTTTTTTTACCTCATTCTGCTGGCAACAGACATCATTCTGAATATTATCTGGTCAAGGAAAGCGACTCATTCTCGCAAAAAAATCGCTGTGAATTGACGTTTTCTCTGACATACCGCACACTCTGGGCCTAGGTCGTTTGAAATAACGTTCTTCCTTCCTTTGAAATTGCCATTCCATGGCCGACCATAACCCGATTTACCATCTCAAAGACAGCTACTTCTTTGAAGTTCCAAAGGCGATGTGGCGTCACGGATGGCAGACTCTTGACGATGTGCCGGAGTTTCTCAGAACCGGTCACCCAGATGTATCGGACGTGCATGCGTTCAATCATGCCATGGATGGAAAGATCCTTATTCCTCAGCCATTTGCAAAACTTCGAAGCCTTTACGCTGTCGAATCAGGCTTTGGAATCTCAAAATACATGATTCTTGAGGTCGTGTTAGCAACTGTTCTTCTCGTCGTTTTTTCGCGACTTGCATCAAAACTTCGTTCTGGTGAACGTCCAACCGGATGGTTTGCGAACCTGTTTGAAGCCATCATTCTGTTCGTCAGAGATCAGATAGCACGGCCGTCAATAGAAAGCCATGAGCATGATGATGACCATGATCACCAATCAGCCACACATGACACAAAAGACGGACACTCACCTTCAAGTGCAGCAACGACCGCGCGTCATATCCATGATGGCGACCGTTTTGTCCCTTTGTTGTTGACACTGTTCTTTTTTGTTCTTGGCTGTAATCTTCTTGGAATGGTGCCCTGGGCAGGCTCACCAACAGCTTCGTTTTCCGTTACGCTCGCTCTGGCAGGTGTGACAATGGCGACTGTCGTTGTATCCGGAATGCGAAAATTTGGCTTTTTTGGATTTTTCAAGAACCAGATCCCTTCCATGGACCTTCCACTGCCACTGGCAATCATCTTGAAACCAATGATTTTTGCGATTGAAATGCTCGGTTTATGTATCAAACATCTGATCCTAGCAGTGCGACTATTGGCCAATATGGTCGCAGGACATTTGGTACTTCTCGGTATCATGGGCATTATCACTGCTGCCGCCACGTACTCTATGGGGCTGTGGATGACCGTTACTGGGATAAGCGTGCTGAGTTGTACCTTATTCAGTGTCCTTGAGCTTTTTGTTGCATTCTTACAGGCGTATATTTTCACCTTCCTTTCCGCTCTGTTCATAGGCTCAGCTGTCCATCAGCACTAATTAAAGTGAAAAAACACCCCTTCAAAAAAAGAAAAAATTCTGTAGAAATCGGCTCAACCGATTCATGTGTTTCCATCCCCCTGTCGGATGCATTTCCGACTTCCGTTTGTCAAGGAGTTTAGAACCGTGATGATTCGTTCCCTGTTATCCTTCCGCAGCCTGAGCATTCTTGCTGCTGTGATTCTTACGTTTGTATGTGCGGACATTGCCAGCGCCCAAGAGGGTGGCGGTGTTACCACTCTTATTGACCTAACTCCTTACATCGGTGTTGGTCTGGCCGTCATTGGTGCTGCCTCCGGTATTGGAAAACTTGCTGCAGCTGCATATGAAAGCATGGCTCGCCAACCCGAAGTCGCAGGCAACATTTTCACTGCCATGATCATCGCTGCTGCACTGATCGAAGGATTTACGTTCTACGCTTTGTTCCTGTGCACCCCTAAATAATTTGGATGTTCAAGGCAAACATGCCAGAAAGATCGTGCACGGCTAACGTAGGGATGGCGAGGCGGATTCAAAAAGCTTCATCTCTCGTCATCCCTGCGATTCAGTCGTGTTGAAAGAGAGTATTGCTCTTGGAGATTACATTGTGACCCTCAAATCATCATCAAGAATCGATATCGCATGTCTCATATGTGTATCTCTGCTCGCAGGGTTTGCAGGGTTTCCTGTACGTGCTGCAGACGGCCATGATGAGCATGCTCATGCCGAGCATCATGTTGAAATTGGTCACGCGGCTCCAGAAG
>CAXFJI010000084.1:0-8909 GCA_964003275.1 uncultured Planctomycetaceae bacterium | reverse complement strand
TCATTCGTGCCCTTAAGATGATTTTATCTTCCTCAATGCGAACGGACTCAATTTTTTGAAGAATCTTTGCACTGTCTTTGTCCTCATATAAATCTATTAAGTTTTCTTCTGCAATCGTGTTGAGAAAGATTGCTGGTATCGGTTCTCCATTGACTGATGCATCTGATAGCGACACCCACAGAAAACCATTTTTCATCGAGACATCGAAGAGTGCTGAAGCGTTAAAAAATCGTCCACTTCCTCCGGGGGCAATATCCGCAGGCATACTGACATCACCACCGATCTTTCCATCCTTAATACGAATATAGACTCGACCACGAAGCTCCTCATCCTGTTCAATCAATGCATTGATATCTTTTTCTGACAACACCAGATCATTGACAGCACCGCCCCCATCCATTCCCTTGAGGAAGCTACGAAGGCGTTTGTTCAGTTGCTCAACTTCCTCTCTTGGGATTTCAACCACCTTGATGACTGCAGCCTCGTCGGCGGTATAGCGAAGAACGGCACTACGCACCCAAAAAAAGCCCGCCACTGGCACACCAATAACGATGAGCAATGAAACAACAATGACACTGAGACATCCCCAGAAAAAACACCCACGTGCAGGCTTTTCCTGTGGCATGTCACTCACGGCACCACTATGACGCACGACCTCACCGCATGCGGGACAGAGGCTATCTGTTTCAGAAATCTCGGCACCACAAGACGAGCAAAACATGCTTATGCACCTCGAAGGAGACAAACGGAGATGATCATTGTGACCAAATCGATCCCAATCATGCAAACAGTTGAATTGCCTGTGAAGGCAAGAGAGTGCATCAGGCCATACATTGCACTTGACAACCTTTTATCATGAGATGACCTCAGCCTGCACGATTCCACAATGCCTGTCAGATACATTCACATGCTTTTTCACACCCCTTGATGCTCTGTCAGACATTCTTCTCCTATTGCCTCTTTTTCCCCAGCCAAGACTCACCGTCATTGGATTTCCTCCGATATCAAATAGCATTAGTCAATCGTTTGCATTGACTCTGGAGCTATCGTGATGAAGAAGAACATCCTGTTGACTTATTGTTTCATGCCTTGTGTGCTTGCTTGCCTACTGATCTCACTACCAAAGGCGTCTGGAGCTGATCAACCAAATATTCTTGTGATTTGGGGTGATGATATTGGTATTTGGAATATTAGTCACAACAGTCAGGGCATGATGGGATATCAAACTCCCAATATCGACCGTATTGCTCATGAAGGATTGTCATTTACAGACTACTACGGACAACAAAGCTGCACCGCGGGTCGGGCTGCTTTTATAGGTGGAGCTGTTCCGCTCAGAACAGGCATGACAAAAGTTGGACTTCCGGGAGCCAAGGAAGGCTGGCAAGCCAGTGATGTCACGATCGCTGCCATTCTCAAGGAACAGGGCTATGCAACTGGCCAGTTTGGAAAAAATCACTTTGGTGACCGTGATGAACATCTGCCAACAAACCATGGATTCGATGAATTTTTTGGAAATCTTTATCACCTCAATGCGGAAGAAGAACCTGAAAACCGTGACTACCCAAATGATCTTGTTCTTCCAAATGGAAAAACCTTTCAGGAGCAATATGGCCCACGGGGTGTCTTGAAGTGCCGTGCGAATCCAGATGGCACACAAACAATCGAAAATACTGGACCGCTTACAAGAAAACGAATGGAAACTATTGATGACGAGACGGTCGCTGCAGCAAAACAATTCCTGAAGCGACAGGCTGCAGAAGACACACCATTCTTCTGCTGGTGGAATGCAACCCGCATGCACTTTCGAACACATCTAAAGAAAGAGCATGATGGTCTTTCTGGGCCAACTGGCGACAAATACCAAGATGCAATGGTTGAGCATGATCTGCATGTTGGTGAACTTCTTGATCTTCTTGATTCCTTGGGTATTTCAGACAACACGATCGTGTTGTATTCAACTGATAATGGGCCTCACTTCAACACCTGGCCTGATGGGGCGAACACGCCTTTCCGCAGTGAAAAAAACAGTAATTGGGAAGGGGCCTATCGTGTGCCAGCATTTGTTCGTTGGCCAAAGCACTTTCCTGCAGGAAAGATGCTCAACGGTGTTGTCGCGCATGAGGACTGGCTTCCGACGTTTGCCGCAGCTGCCGGTGCTCCAGATATCAAGGAACAACTCAAAAATGGCGTGTCATTAATTGGACGCACGTACCGAAACTATATCGATGGCTACAATCAATTGGATTATCTCACTGGCAACGCAACTGAGTCCCCTCGAAGAGAATTCATGTATGTTAATGATGATGGTCAGGTTGTTGCCTTGAGGCTTGGTCCTTGGAAAGGTGTCTTTCAAGAAAACAGAGGCCAGGGATTTGGTGTTTGGCGAGAACCTTTTACTGAATTACGTATTCCTTTACTGTTCCACCTGCGTCGCGACCCATTTGAAAAGGCACAGCACAACAGTAACACGTATGATGACTGGTTTATTGACCGAGTATTTGTATTGGTGCCAATGCAGCAATATGTTGGTCAGTTCCTGAAAACCATGATTGACTATCCGCCGAGCCAAACCCCGGGTGCGTTTAATTTGAAAAAGGTGATGGAGCAGATTCAGGCTGCAAATAAAGGAAGCTAAGTCATTACTACTTTGGAGGAATACCTATGACACATACTCATTTATTTTTGACCGTCTTATGTTTTATGAGCCTCATCTCAGTAGCGTCTGCAATCGAGATCAATGAGTCTGTTCCAAAATTCGAGGCCATTGATGATCAAGGAAAAACATGGAAATCAACAGACCATATTGGGAAAAAAATAGTTGTTATCTACTTCTATCCCGCTGACATGACTGGTGGATGCACCGCTCAGGCCTGTGGATACCGTGACCACTTGGATGCATTTAATCGCCTCAATGCGGAGGTCATTGGTGTCAGTGGCGACACCGTCAAAAATCATAAGATTTTCAAAAAAGCACATGGACTTAATTTTACATTACTAGCCGACACTGATGGAAAAATTGCGGAGCTTTTTGGAGTTCCTGTCACGCTTGGAGAAAAAACAGTCACCAAGACTGTTGATGGTGTTGATGTGGATCTTGTGCGATCGGCAACAACGAAACGATGGACATTTGTCATTGATCGAAATGGCAAGATTGTGCATCGAGACGACAAGGTAAACGCAAAGGCTGACCCAGATACCATCAAGGACTTTATTGAGGCTGCAGAACGATCTTCTTAAAACATGCCGTCTCATCAAACACTACTCCTTCAGAGACATTGTGGGGAATAATGCGTTTACTACTCTGTGCAATATGCTTTCTTTCAGTCTTGAATCATCTCGACGTGTTTGCATCTTCACCGCCAAACATTCTTTTTATCCTTGTCGATGACCAACGCCATGATTCTCTTGGCTGCGCTGGACATCCCATACTGAAGACTCCCACCATTGATCGACTAGCAGAGCAGGGGATGCGGTTTGAAAACATGTTTGTTTCAACATCCATCTGCATGGCAAGCAGGGCAAGTATTTTTACAGGTCTCACGGAAACCGGCCATGGCTACACCGGCGGTTCATTTCCAGCCACTCCTGTCATCTCCTCAGACGTGGATACGGCTTTCCCCGTACTGCTACGACAGTCTGGCTATCGAACCGGCTTTTTCGGGAAACAGCATGTCCGATTTCAGGAAGGAACGGATGAGGCACTCAACAGAATGTTTGATGACCATGCAACCATCCATCGGAGGCCGTATTTCAAAGAACAGAGCGATGGTAGCCTGCGACATACGGCTGAATTAATTGGTGATCAATCAGTTGCGTTTCTTGAGTCACAGTCTTCTGATCAGCCGTTCTGTCTTTACATGAGCTTTAATATCTCTCATGCAGAAGATGGTGATAAACGGCCTGGAATTGGACATTATCCTTGGCCGCATGCTGTTGACGGGCTCTACGAAAATATTACTCCAGCATCTCCCCGGCTTGGCGATCCAAAATACTTTGAGTCACTCCCAACGTTTCTACAGCAGTCGATGAATCGTGATCGATGGTTTTGGCGTTGGGATACTCCGGAAAAATATACTGTTAATATGCGAGCATACCTGCGAATGCTCACAGGAATGGATCGTGTCGTCGATAGAGTTCTCAAAAGTCTTAAGGACAATCAACTGGATGAGAACACTGTGGTTATTTACTCAGCAGATAACGGCTACTACATGGGTGACCGTGGATTTGCAGGCAAGTGGACGCATTTCGATCAATCACTACGTGTGCCTCTGATTATTTATGACCCGCGGCGTCCAGCGAACAGTCGGGGACATGTAGAAAAGGCTCCGGTACTCAATATTGATTTACCAGCGACCATGCTTGAACTTGCTGGACTGAGTACTCCTGAAAAGTATCAGGGACGAAGTGTACTTCCATTCCTGCAAGGGAAGACACCTTCCGATTGGCGAACGGATCACTTTCATGAACATCTTATGGATAACCCTTCGATACCAAAGTGGCATGGCGTGCGAAATGAGCGCTATACCTATGCAAAGTATTTCGGTCAGACCCCCGCATACGAATTTCTTCATGATCGAGAGAAAGATCCAGACGAGATACAAAACTTGGTACAGAACCCACACTACACAGAAACTCTTCAAGCGATGCGGGCACGGTGCAATGATTTTCTTGCACAGTACACTCGCCAGGAAATAGTTGATTTCAAAAAAATACAATCAACACAACCAAAGAATAAAAGAAGCAAGAAGAGAAAAAAGGAATAGCAACTGGCACCACCTCGCCTGATCCTCAATACGCTATCGCATAATATGACGCTCACCCCGAGCGCAGGCTAATTGGTGCTGCTTCTGTCGCTCTGCAAACCGCGCCTTTTGTTCGTGTGATGTCTTGTCATGACACCGTGGACAACTGATTCCTTCCTTGTATTTCGAAGATCGCATGTCAGCATGTGATAGCGGAAAACGACAGGCTCGACACAACTGATAATCACCAACCTTGAGGCCATGTCCAACCGAAACTCGCTTGTCAAAAACAAAACACTGACCTTCCCAAAGACTGTCTTCTTCTGGAATCTCCTCAAGGTATTTGAGAATCCCCCCCTCAAGGTGGTAGACCTCCTGAATACCAGCTTGCTTGAGATACGCAGTTGATTTCTCACAGCGAATACCACCTGTGCAAAACATGGCAACTCGCGGCCGTGCACCGGCGTCTATTTTTTGTTCAACCCATTCTGGCAATTGTCCAAACGATTGGAGATCTGGATTAATTGCTCCTTTGAATGTGCCAATTTCCACCTCATAATCATTGCGGGTATCAATGACCATCACATCCGGATCGCGTATCAAAGCGTTCCATTCCGAAGGCTTCACGTAGGTACCTACCAACTGAGTTGGATCAATATCTGGAACACCCATCGTGATAATCTCTTTCTTGAGCCTGACTCGCAACCTTCCAAATGGCTGTTCCGCTGCACAAGACTCTTTCCACTTGAGATCGGATAACTGTGTGTCTGCACAAAGATATTCCAAAACAGCTCTCACGCCAGCATCTGAACCTGCGATGGTTGCGTTGATACCTTCGGGTGCAAGCAGAATGATACCAAGAACGTTGTGGCTGCGGCAGCAAGTCTCAAGTTGATGCTGCAGCAACTCACGATCGGTTAGTTTTATAAACTTATAAAACGTCGCAACCAGAATCGGTTCCACTGCCGTATCCTTCTTTCTCTCAGTCATATGCACGTGTTTATGAAATCATGTATTGAACACTCTACCAATGCCTTGACCGTAGTACTCAAAAACATGGGGTCGTGCAAGCGAAAAGACTGAGTGTGTGTGTACAGACAGTACAACACGTCCTCTTTATAGTGTGTCATAGAGAGTTTTTGGCCCATAACGATTGCCCGAAACGCTTCTGGACAAAAACTTCATAGCAGGTGCCTGCATCTACCCCCAAAGCAGCCTGAGCCACACCCTTTCGTGTCCCACAATCCATTCTCAGTACGAGAATGGCTGATTTCCCCCGTGCTCCAAGCTCACACTTGGCGTCAGGCAACCATCTTTTGCATGATTCATTTTCACCATGCAAGAAATACATAGGAAGAGGAGCTCATCAACCATGAAGTATTTGTTTACCATCCTTGTCAGTCTTCTATGTACTCAAGCATATGCTGCCGAACGACCAAACATTCTTTGGATTTATTTGGAGGATGTCAGTGGATGGTTCAGTTGTTATGGTGAGACCCTTATCGACACACCAAATATAGATCGTCTTGCAGCACGTGGCATTCGCTTTAACCGCTTCTATACACCTGCTGGTGTGTGCTCTGCCACTCGCTCTGCCGTCATCGTTGGCGCAATGCAGACTAGTTTTGGAATTCATAATCACCGTAGTGGACGGCCTGATTTCCGTGGCACAAGTATGGGAACTGATTTTGATGACATTCGACTTCCAAATGGAGTTGAACCATTACCTGTCCTGATGAAAAAAGCTGGATATTTCACGTTCAATCAGTCTGGAAAAGATGATTACAACTTCAGATGGACAACGGAGGACTTCTATAGTCCCAATAGCTCAAAAAATCTTTGGCGAAATCGAAGGCCTCACCAGCCTTTTTTTGGTCAGGTCCAACTCCGTGGCGGCAAACTTGGCAAAAATGCAAAAGCCATAATGGATCGGTCTTCCGTTCCAGTGCCACCCTACTACCCTGACATTCCAGAAGTTCGTGAAGAAATTGCCCATCACTATGACTGCATCCTCAAAACAGATCAGGAGATTGGTGATCTTCTGGATGCATTAGAAAAAGATGGACTCACGGACTCAACATTCATCTTTTGCTTCAGTGATCATGGCTACAAACTGCATCGACACAAACAGTTTCTCTACGAAGGTGGTATTCACATGCCACTCATCGTTGCAGGACCAGGCATTTCGCCAGGGCAGGTGCGCGATGACCTTGTCAGTGGCATTGATATCGCACCGGCAAGCTTAGCTGCCGCGGGACAACCAATCCCTTCTTTTATGGAAGGCACGGACTTTCTTGCAAAAAACCATACACCCAGAAACTATGTCGTTGCTGCACGAGATCGATGTGATTATACCATTGAAAAAATTCGTGCGATCGTTTCGCCACGATTCAAATACTTGCGAAACTATCTGACTGATCGCCCATTCATGCAACCGAGTTACAAAGATCCTTGGCCCGTATCAATTCGTTTCCGTGAAATGATGGCTGCGAATGAAATGAATCAAACACAGCTCATTTTCTTCGGTCCGTCAAAGCAACCCGAAGAACTCTATGATCTCGATAATGATCCACATGAAATCAATAATTTGGCGAATGATCCTGCATTTCAGAAGCAATTGGAACACCATCGTGGCATTCTGCAGCAATGGATCGAGGAAACAGGAGACAAAGGACAAGAACCAGAAAGTGATGCTGGTTTGTTGGCAACACTGAAACGATGGGGTAAGAAGTGCGTCAATCCAGAATATGATCGGGTTCGGTCAAACAAAACTGAATAACGCCAGATGATTTTCTCATTGAGACTCTTGTTTCAACCAATGAGTTGATCTATGCACTTGCCCTTACACCTTTCAACATCCTACTCACCGAAGCACTCGGCGACGACAACTACTCGACAGTCAACTACCATGCCTGCACTCATATCCCTGCATGACGAGTAGCACCCTTCACCGAAATCGTCACCGTACCCACCATTTATCCATAGCATTTGATTGGCCTTTCTTGACGAAACAACTCCTTATATTCCAAATCCGCTAGACGATCTCTAACAGTGCTGACTCTTGTTGGATTTTTGCAACAAAAACGCTATCCTGAGTCTTTTTCTTACCTTCAGGCACCCCTCTTTCTCGTCATGTCTACCGTTACACATTCAGCGAGCCCTCGCGACCCGTGGTTCCAAGATCAATTTGCTCAGCGTATTGGTGGAGCCATGTATGGGAAAGACACAGCCATTTATAAGTTTGAGATGATTAAGCGGGCGAAACGGAAAGCGCTTGCGGACCATCCAGAACGCACCATGCTCGACTTTGGTATCGGGGAAAATGACGAGATGGCACCTGAAAGCGTGCGATCGACAATGCATCACGAAATCGATCAACCCGAGAATCGTGGGTATGCAGACAATGGCATCACCGCATACAAGGAGGCTGCTGCTGCCTTCATGAAACGAGAATTTGGTGTCACTCTCGATCCCATGAAAGAGGTCAATCACTGTATTGGATCAAAAACAGCATATGCCATGCTCCCCGCTGCATTTATCGACCCAGGCGATGTCACGCTTATGACAGTGCCTGGGTATCCTGTTGCAGGTACGGCAACACGCTGGTTTGGTGGAACCGTGCACAACCTGCCACTGCTTGAGAAAAACAGTTTTTTTCCTGACCTTCATTCCATTCCCGATGATGTCCTGTCGAAAACAAAAATGCTTGTGCTGTGTTATCCAAACAGTCCAACCGGCCAGACCGCAACACGTGAATTTTATGAAAAGGTCGTTGATTGGGCTCATGCTCATCGTGTCATTGTTGTGCAGGATGCTGCTCATATGATGCTCTCATATAATGATGCACCGCTATCCTTTCTTTCCATTGATGGCGCAAAAGATGTTGGTGTAGAGGTCCACTCAATGTCGAAAGGCTTCCATATGATTGGCTGGCGGCTGGGGTGGGTCTGTGGCCACGAGCGAATTGTTCAGGCGTTTGCTGATGTGAAAGACAACTGTGACTCAGGTCAGTTTATTGCCATTCAAAAAGCTGGTATTGCCGCATTAGCTGATCCGAATATTCCGCAGCAAGTGCGAGAGAAATATCGTCGTCGACTCGAAAAGCTTGTTGGGGTTCTGCGGGCTGTTGGGTTCAAGTGGGAGATGCCTGGCGGAACCTACTTT
>CAXFJI010000083.1:0-8918 GCA_964003275.1 uncultured Planctomycetaceae bacterium | reverse complement strand
TACCTCGCAGAGAGAATACGCAGCACCAAATCTTCTGGCGAGTACGCGCATAGGAAGGTCACTGTATCCGGACAACGCGGCCTGCATGACTGGGGATGCAAACTCGATGTTCCCAAGTTGCAGTTTGTTTAGGTAAGTACTGGGCACTGATCGAACCATGTTCGTCCCTGCGCCTCCATCCATTCGGCTGATACCGGGGGCCCCCAAAAACCAGATTCATATTCTGGAATGGGTGGTAGTTCCAGAGACCCCCAGACGTTCACGAATGGGTCAATAATCTCCCAGGACTTTTCTACTTCGTCTGATCGGGCAAAGAGGCTTGCATCTCCTGTCATAACGTCAAGCAGTAAGGGTTCATAAGCCTCAGGCAAACGACCAGAAAACTCCCTTGAATAACTGAATTCGAGGTCCGTCAGTCTCAACCGCATGCCCTCACCCGGGACCTTTGTATGGAAGTGAAGCTGGATGCCCTCAGCAGGTTGTATTTGAATGACCAATCGATTGGCTTCTCTTGTAATGGACTCACTTCCACCAAAAAGCTTTAGCGGTGGTTCACGAAAGGCAATCACAATTTGTGTTGTACGACAACTCATTGCTTTTCCACTTCGAAGATAGAACGGTACGCCTTGCCATCGCCAAGAGTCAATTTCCAAACGAATGGCACCAAACGTTGGGGTTTGACTTGCAGGAGAAACGCCTGGTTCTTTACGGTAACCGTCATACTGTCCTCTCACGCTGGCAGCTTGAACACGGTCGTTGTCAAGAGGACGAATGGCATCGAGTACTTTCACTTTTTCATTTCGAACAGCTTCTGCATTAAACAGAACGGGAGCTTCCATTGCGGTGACCATCAGTAACTGCAGCAAATGGTTTTGAAACATGTCTCGAAGTACTCCGGACTTGTCATAGTAGTCTCCTCGTCGTCCTACAGAAACTTTTTCTGCAACGGTAATCTGTACGTGATCGATGTAACGACGATTCCAAACAGGCTCGAAAATCGTATTGGCAAATCGCAATGCCAATATGTTTTGAACGGATTCTTTCCCGAGATAGTGATCGATGCGATAGATCTGGCTTTCATCAAAAACGGAATGGAGTTTTGAATTAAGAATTTGAGCTGATGAAAGGTCAGTGCCAAATGGTTTCTCAACGACAATCCTTCTTGGGCCATGCGATTCATCGTTCATTCCAAGGCTGCCCAGATTTGAGGCCACAGGCCAGTAAAACTGTGGTGCAGTGGCAAGGTAGTAGACGCGTGTCGCAAGACGTTTTTGTTCAATGGTGTCGAGTTTGTGCTGAAGGGAATCGAAGTCTGATCTCTTCTGAATGTCTCCCGGTTGGTAGAAAATATTGTTGGCAAACGTTATCCACGATGGCTCATCAAAATCATCTGTATGATTCGCTGTCGTTTCGCGCAGCGATTGTCTCCAGGCCTCATCCGACATCGGTGTTCGAGAGAACCCCACAATTCTCGTATGAGCAGGTAATTCGCCTGTTCGGTGGAGGTTATAGAGCGCCGGAACGAGTTTACGGCTCGTAAGATCGCCGGACGCCCCAAAAATCACGATCGTTGAGGATGTGTTTTCTGTCATCGTGAGACCATTCGGGCATGCGGTATCGTTTCAATGATGCAAGGAATCAGAAGAAATAAGAAGCAGTTGGCAGCCATTCATCGTATTCACTGATTTGAATATGTGTCGAAAGCATTCGTTTGTTAGAAACGCATGCCCGTAAAACCACCGTCGACGTAAAGACTTGTTCCCGTAATAAAACTACCAGCACCACTTGCACAAAGTAAAATCACGGCACCAACAAGTTCTTCGGGTTCACCAAAGCGATTCATCGGAGTTTGTCCCATAATCAACGCGATTCTTTCAGCAGAAAGAATCTTTCTGTTTTGTTCAGCTGGAAAAAAACCAGGGCAGAGGACATTCACCCGAACATTCTTTGGGGCTAATTCGCGTGCCACATTTTGAGTGTAATTTACAACGGCTGCTTTCGATGCCGAGTATGCAAAAACTTTGGAAAGCGGCTTGTCAGCAGAGACACTTCCAATGTTGACGATGGCGCCACCGCCATTCTTTGCCATATGCTGACCAAAGATCTGGCAGCCAAGGTGAGTACTCTTGAGATTTGTATTTACAACGTTCTCAAAGTCTTCTTCACGAATATCAAAGTAGGGGACAGCCGAATTGACACCTGCGCAATTAATAAGGATATCTGCCTGTCCCCGAGCATTGATCGTGGCCTCGAGAAGAGACTCTACGCTTGACTCATCAACGGCATCAACGCTCACGAAGGTCGCATCACCACCAGCTTCTCGTATGGCTTCAACCCTCGCTTCTCCTCGATCAGCACCTCGTCCAGCAACCACCACAAATGCACCTGCTCTCGCAAGTCCATCTGCAATGGCACCACCGAGAACACCAGTCCCACCGACGACGACGGCTGAGCGTCCCTGCAGTCCAAAAAGTTCTTTCAAGTAATTACTGCTCATGCGTTTTCCTTTGAATGTGAAGACGTTTCGACTGGTCGGCGTAACTCAAGCCACTCGGTATGAAACGTACCTGGATTATCAATTCGTTCATATGTATGCGCACCAAAATAATCACGCTGTGCTTGCAAAAGATTAGCTGGAAGGTTGGCATGTCGATAACCATCGTAATACGCAAGAGCTGTCATGAATGCAGGAACAGGTATTCCAATCGTTGCGGCAGTGGCAACAACATGTCTCCAAGACTTTTGGGTATCCGTGAGGGCTTTTCTGAAATATGGAGCAAGCATCAGGTTTTCGAGGTCTGGCTGATTCTGATAGGCCTCATGAATTCTTTCGAGAAACTGAGCACGAATAATACAGCCGCCTCGCCACATCATTGCGATATCACCGTAATTCAGTGACCAGTCGTGTTCCTTTGCGGCTGCCGCAAGTTGGACGTAACCTTGGGCATAACTTGCAATCTTCGATGCATAGAGAGCCTGTCGTACTTGTTCGATGAACGTCAGTGGATCATCGTGCGTGTTGAGGTCAGGACCACTGAGTACCTTGCTGGCACGAACGCGTGCATCCTTGAGGGCTGACAAACAACGTGCATACACGGCTTCAGTGACCAGAGTACTCGGTACACCGAGGTCAAGGGCAAGCTGACTCATCCATTTGCCTGTACCTTTCGCACCAGCTTTATCGAGAATACGATCGACGATGAAGTCACCTGTCTCTGGATCCTTCACCGTAAAGATGTCACGTGTGATCTCAATCAGATAGCTATCAAGCTCACCATGGTTCCACGTGTCAAATACCTCGGCCAAGTCGTTGTTGGACAGTCCAGCACCATACTTGAGCAGTGAGTACGCTTCGCAGATGAGTTGCATATCCCCATACTCAATGCCATTGTGGACCATTTTTACGTAATGTCCTGCCCCTCGAGGGCCAACCCAATCACAGCACGGGATGTCACCCTTTGGGCCAACCTTTGCAGCGATCGCCTGAAAAATCGGTTGGATGAGAGGCCATGCATCCTCGGTTCCTCCTGGCATAAGACTCGGCCCCTTGAGGGCACCTTCTTCGCCTCCTGAAACACCCGTTCCGACATAGAGAAGCCCTTTGGATTCGACTTCCTTCGTGCGACGTTCTGTATCAGAAAAAAGTGTGTTGCCTCCATCGATGATGACGTCACCCTTTGAGAGCAATGGAATCAGGGTGTCAATAATTTGATCAACTGCTGGACCGGCTTTGACCATAAGCATGACTTTTCGTGGTGTTTTCAGTGCATTTACAAGTGCTTCAATGGACTGACAGCCGTGAATATTTGGCTGATGGCCTCTGCCGGATGTAAATGCATCTGTAACCTGTGTCGTACGGTTATAGACCGCAATTGAATAGCCTCGACTTGCAATATTCAGGGCAAGATTTTCACCCATAACTGCAAGGCCAATAAGTCCGATGTCACATGTTCCCTGAGTTTCCGTTGCCATTGAAACGTATGCTTTCCTACGAATAGTTGAGGGAGTGGAAAACGAATCACAACAGTATTTGTAAAAATACGAAAAATAGAGACTATAGCGGTCATGTCAAACAACTGCCATCATGGTCATTCGCTACCGGTTTCCCGCTTGAACAAACTGAAAACTTAAGACTTGGCGGGTAGATCGCCGATGCATTGACGCAAAGGAGTAATTACCGGTTCGGGAGCCTTTTGATGGTACTTTGCAAATTGACAGTCTTGACTGCCCGGCCAAATTTACCCTAGCGTACACCAACGATTTATGGCGCCGTAGCCAAGTGGCTAAGGCAGCGGATTGCAAATCCGCCATCGTGGGTTCGACTCCCACCGGCGCCTTTTTTCTTTATTACGCGTTCTCCCGGTTCATCTCCGATCGAAGGTAAGCGGTGGTGAATGTGATGAGATGACTGAAGTGTGACAAGCATTCTTTGCCAAGAGAGGCTTGTTCGAGCGTTCTGTATCCCAATGTGTTTGCCGTTTTGGAGATACCGTTTTGCGTGGGTGGAGTGATGACACCACGCATGAAATACAGTCATCGCGACGTATCGTTCAGGGCGAATCCCTGATTACGAGCCGGATGGAGGAATGATGGCCATATGGATACATACAGATAAGTCTCGAAAAACGCCGGGCACAGGCAAAATCATTGGAGGTTCTTTTCGAACTTGTGGGAACCGTTTCTCGATGTTTTCCCAGTCAGCAAACTGTGGTTTTGGTCCCAACCAGAGTAGGACCCCTCCGTGTTGCTTCATCATCTGATCATCGGTCCAAGGGGCCCACGAGGGTTGAAGTTCGGGGTACACGTGAGGACGTTGAGGATCATAAAATGAAGCCAATCCCGCCAGCCACCAGTCTCCTCCAATGAGTTGAAGGGGCTGATCGTTCACGGCCAGGCTCCAACGCCGTTCAACCTCATTTGCAAGTGCCCTGCCTGGGTACTGAACCCGTCTTGGCACTCCCTTCAGTTCTCCATGAAAAGCCTTTGCAATGCCAAAAGCAGCAAGGAAGATTGCTCCCCACGCAATACAACGCCGAGCCAGTTGGCGGTATTGACCAACGGTTCCAGCAGGCTCGAACAGTACCATCAGCAGTACACCGAAAAAGGTCCACATGGCTGAGCCCCAAAGGGCAACGAGATATAATCCAGTGAAGATTGAAACAGAGATCGCCAAAAGAGGTGGACCAAACACGACGCAAAGGAGATAGTCTCGTGCAACGGCACGTGAATCCTCGGCAGGTTTTCTGTGCCATTTCCAACCAAAAACAGAACTGATGAGTAACGGGATACCTATGACGGCTCCAGTTTGAGAGGCCAGAAACTCCAGTGGGTGAAGAATATGGTCTGTCCATGAGCCTTGTTCAGGAAGCCGTGATGAAAGATAGGAAAGGGTTGGGTTGTCGGCACCTGGTAGCCAGGCAAGGTGGGGAGCTACGACACATCCAGCTACACAGAACATGGCGTATGGTCCTGGCGTTCTCCATACCCAACGGGCAGTTGGGTGAATTGCCAGAAAACCAGTCAAACTCACAATGAGAAGTAAGACATCGTATTTTGCCAGCATTGCAAGTCCAAGTGAAACTCCAGCACCCACCCAGAGCCATGGTCGTCTTCGTGTAAGAGCCAGATACACAAACAGTATTGCAAACGCCCACGCTGGCTTTGTCGGTCCGTTATTGTTCCACTGTGGTGTTGTAAAATTGAGATACGGGCACAGCTCAAGCAACATCACAGATACGAGTGCAGGCCACGGTGAGAGTATTTCTCTCGCGAACCGCCAGGCTGCAATGAAACACAAGGCAACACAGATTTGACTACAAAAATAAAGTGGCCAATCAGCACCACCGAATAACAGCCAGCAACCTTCTGCAATCCAAGCTGGCAGTGGAGGATGTTTGTAATAGCCCCATTGCCACTCATGCCCCCAATACAGCATTTCAACCGTGTCAAACGGCAGGCTGCGTTGAGCCAGTGCAGGAACAATCGTCCAGCCCACGACATGCAGGATGACAAACATCCCGAAAAAATAAATTGTGGGATCACGAACCCAAGTGTTTTTGGACGAAGTGACAGAAACCGGTGGTGGCGATTCGTTCTCAGGCAGCATGTGCCAGAATTATTGAAATGATGACAGGAGTTGCCAACACCAGATTATTGTGAGTCATCCAATCTTACCGCCAACCAACCATCATCAACCGACGCTTCATGCTGTCAAAGTCCATCCCTCGTTCTTCAGCACGCTTCTCGAGAGATGAATAGTAGCTTTCGAAGGCTTTTTTTCGATCAGCCATGGCAAGTTTGTCAGCCTCGGAAAGGGTTGGTCTGGTCCGCTCTTGAGAATCTTTTGACTTCTCGGGCCTCTTCTGCCCGTCCTTTGGTCGTGCGTCAGAAGAGGGGCGACGCGTTTTGTCGGGCCTGTCGCCTTGAGGACGTGGGCGTCGAACCCGCATGCCACCTGGAAAGAAAGCCCCCTGAAGGTCTCCTATGACCTCGAGGCGATCGAGCGAGGTGTCGAGTGCTGCATTCTTTTCCTGTTGTGAGGCAGCAAAAAAACTATCCATATCTTTTTTGGCAACATCTCTCCACTCCTTCCAAACTGAGCCGATGAGCCTTCTTTGGCCGTTGCTATCAAGTTTGTCGACATGTCGCATGACGGTACTCAGCATCGCTTTTCTGTCTTGGGGTGATGTATCCAGACTAAGAATTTGCTGCTGAAGTTCTTTCGCTTCGCTTGCATAGTTGGGGCCACGCCCCCAGACAAACCATATGACTGCAGCCATGGCAAGGACGGCACTGCCCCCCATGATCCATGGTTGATTGAAGCCATTCGCTGACGACGATGGTCCTTTTCGTTGAGTACTCATGCTTGTGGTCCTTTCTCTTAGCCAGCGCCTTGACCAGGATCTGCCCCGTCAGGTGGAGCAGTTGGATCATTCCCATCTCCAATCGCGCAATACCATCTCAAAACGTCAATATCGGCGTAATTACTGATCGCCTCAACATGACCATCCAAGAACACAAATTGTGTAATGCCTGGGTGACGACTGCCAAACTTTCGATTACTTGTGTCCTGAACCCCATCAGCGAGCCCCCGGACCGTGTCTCTGAAGAGCGTGTGAGGTGTGTCTGATGCAAAGTGGGAAGTGTCTCCCTGTTGATAGTGCACCATGTTCGCAGGAACAGATGAGTCGGGGGGAGGGAAATGTCGTTCTCCAACAACAAACGTCTTGCTCAAGCCATCAGAGACCTGAGATATTCGCACTTTGGAAAACGTGTGGATTGCGCCGGCCTGCTTGGGATCAATGCCTCCGTTTTCAGATGGGGAATAGTTGAAATAGGTTCCAGCAACCGCTGAATAGTCTCCTCCGGCAGCAGCATTCGTGACAACTGGAGGATTGTTGTTATTGTCAAAATTTCTATCTGCGCTTGGGGAGCGGTGGCTTGGGCAGAAAAATGTTGAGACGGGTGTCCTCATTGCGGTCGCATTGGACTCGTCCCAGCATGGCACGGTATCATCGGGATTCCGAGCATCAAAGATAGCTTGTTCTTCCATCATTGGAAGGATGCGAAAGGCCCATGACACATCAAATGGGTCTCTCGTCAGTCTGCCTGATGGATAGACCTTTGAGGTGTCTTCCGTGAGTGATACAGCCAAGCCAATTTGTTTGAGGTGGTTATTGCAGGAAACTCGTCGAGCTGCTTCTCTCGCAGATTGGACGGCTGGAAGCAGGAGTCCAATGAGGACACCAATAATGGCAATGACAACAAGCAGTTCGACGAGCGTGAAGCCATGCAGCGGAAGACGGTTTTTTTGCGAAGGTGTGTGTCGTTGGGTCATATCAGTACGAAGCCTCCCAAACACAGAGGGTGAAAAGTCATGAAAAAATAAAAAAACGATATTCAAATATAAACGCTCAAAGGCAACGCAAGTATCGAAACTGAAAAAAACGTAAGATTTATGGTGATTTTGAACATTTTTTCCTCATCCGAAGGCATTTTCACCAAAAAATGTTCAGCGGCTCCATTTTGGTTTAAAAAATCTCCTAAGCAATTATTAACGGAATCCTGATCCAAAATAGTGGACAAAGAACCATACTTTTGGAGAAGAGATCAATTTTTCTCTTGTTTTGGTAGTCGGCTGTGCACCAAACTGTCGCGTACACGTCGTTCTCCTCAACCGTTTCACGACCATGTCTTTTCTGAATGGTTCTCTCTGATTTTTACGAACGGTTTATCAACTCCTTGACGGCAGGCGGTGGGAGAGTTATTTTTTCCTGTTCGTCCATTCCGTTTTCCTGATGGATACGGTTTTCCCGACGTGCTCGTGATTTTGCCTCTCTGAGGCGGAAGTATGTCGTGGATTGAGGCCCGTTTCGTCGGCAACTGCCTTCGAGACGAACCTCTGTTCACGGAGATTTCTTGTCTCTGGCAGAATCATGAGCCGATGGTGTGTTGTGATGACAGCGTGCCCTCGGCTTGTTTTGTTCATTGACAATTTGGTCGTGGTAGTTGGCATCTTGATAGAATGCCGAAGGCTGGAGTGTCTCAAGCACTCCTTCCTGAAGCGTTCTCCCAAGGCTCAAATTTTTTTCAGTCAGTCCGTGAGGGCTGGCGTGAAAGAGCGAGAATAAATCGTTGCCTTCCCAGGTCCGCGAACTAGCGGAGTTGGGAGGGAGCATGTCATCCGTGTTGTGTGTTCGTTTGCGAGCATTCGATTCGGGTGGTCAAGCTCCAAAGGGCGCATGGGGGATGTCTAGGCATCAGAAGGCTTTGAAGGGCGCGGAAGACTGCGATAAGCCTGGGGTAACCGTCAAACAGGTGATGATCCCGGGATTCCCGAACTGACCGTAACTGAATTCATAGGTTGCGGTGGCAAACGCGGTGAACTGAAACATCTAAGTAACCGTAGGAATAGAAAG
>CAXFJI010000082.1:0-8931 GCA_964003275.1 uncultured Planctomycetaceae bacterium | reverse complement strand
TGCTGAGGCAGGCCTTATTCCTTTTTTTGAGTGGCTAGACTCAAAAAAAACATCGGCTCGCAATCTCAATCATGGTAAAATTGATTACGGCGGTATTGAAGCTATTTTGCAACAAGGCTTCATTGATCTCGTTGCGAGCCAGCGATCTATCAAGGATCCGTATGTCGGAACATTTCCAACAAACCTTGTTGGTGATGAAGACCATGGACCAGATCGACGGCTTGATTATATTTTTGTGTCACCAAATCTGAGGAAGAATATTTTGTCTGTAGAAATCCTTCGCGATGAAATGACTGAAATGTTATCAGATCATATTCCGGTGGCTGTTGTTATGGATTTGGGGAAGGAATGACTGATTCCAAGAAGTATGTCTGTGTCCTCGCTCTACAGAGTGGGGAGAGAAGAACGCTAATGTTGTTTCGTGATTCAGGCCAAGACAAGAAATACTCGTGCCGTTGATTGGAGATATTATGCTGTTGCGAACATTTTTTTTCTGTCATTTTCATTACCCAGTCATTGTCTTTTTCATACTGACAAGTCTTGGGGTGACAGCTCAAGGGCAGCCACCAAATATCATCTATATTATGTCCGACGACCACGCAGCACATGCAATCTCGGCGTATGGGGGACGTCTTTCCAAGATCGCTCCAACACCGAATATCGATCGGCTAGCACAAGAAGGTGCACTTTTTCAAAATGTGTTTTGTACGAACTCAATCTGTTCACCATCGCGAGCATGTGTTCTCACCGGTCAATACAATCATGTGAATGGTGCTTTTGATTTATCAGGACGCGTGAAGCCTGAAAATCAAACGCTTGCCCGTGAAATGGGTCGAGCAGGTTATCAAACAGCAATGGTAGGAAAGTGGCACCTCAAGGAAGAACCGCAAGCGTTCGACTACTACTGCGTCCTTCCGGGGCAGGGGAAATATCATGATCCAGAGTTTCGGGTTCAAGGCGAAAAACCATGGGGAAAAAATACGATAAGCCGACCTGGCATGCATGTTACAGATGCAATTACAGATATTTCGCTTGAGTGGCTCAAGGAAAAGCGTGATCCGAACAAGCCGTTTTTTCTTATGCATCACTACAAAGCACCTCATGACTATTTTGATAATGCCGCGCGATACGAGTCGTATCTTGCGGATGTTGCAATTCCTGAGCCAGACACCTTATGGCATCGAGATGAGGCATTTGGTTCAATTGCCACTCGAGGTGGACATGATGAATTAGTGCCACATATTGGGACATCGATAGGAAGCCGCAATCCGCGTCGTTCATATTTGCGTGATCTCCCAGCACGCTATCCGGCAGAATTCCCAAGAAACTTTGACCCACAGAATTTCAGTGATGAGGAGAATACGCGTTTGGCTTACAACGCGTATCTGAAAAAGTTTCTGCGCTGCGTGAAAGGAATCGATGATAATCTTGGTCGACTTTTCGCATATCTTGAGAAAGAAGATTTGCTTGAAAACACCATGATCATCTATACGGCTGATCAAGGATTTATGCTTGGGGAGCATGATTATCAAGATAAGCGGTGGATGTATGAAGAATCTCAACGCATGCCATTTCTTGTGCGGTATCCAAAATCCGTACAAGCAGGTTTACGTTCAGATGCCATTATTGAAAATGTTGATTTTGCACCGACAATGCTGGATTTTGCGGGAGCAAAGATTCCAGACACAGTTCAGGGGAAATCATTTCGTTCGATCCTAGAATCAGGTGTTGAACCAGACGATTGGAAAAAAGCAGCATACTATCGTTATTGGATGCACATGGCACATCACGATAATCCTGCTCATGTGGGTCTTCGAACGAAAACGCATAAAATGATTTTTTTCTATGGCTGTAATTATGACGGTGGATATCGGACACCTCCAGGGTGGGAGTTATACGATCTAATAAATGATCCTCACGAAACAACAAACCTGATCGGCAACCCAAAACACAGATCGGTGGAAAAGCAGCTGAAGGAGCAGCTTGCCAAGTTAAGAAATGAAGTCGGAGATGATGGTCACCATTATCCAGAGTGCGAAAAGGTTATTCAGGAGTTCTGGGAGAGTAGTGAAAAGAATCACAAAAAGGCAGAAAAGATCGCGCAGGAATTTTTATCGCGTCGTCTAGGAGAGCTGAAAGACGGAAATAGATCGCCACGTACATCGCAAGGACCATGAGTGTCAGTCTGCGTCAATGCATTAAGAATCGAAGTGCAGTACTGCATCGTCGATTGAGCAACACTATCTCGGAAACGTTTGCCTTAAGAATTTTGGAAGGCTCTTATAGTGCGTTCGATTGATCGCATGTTCTTCCCAACTCGATACAAGCTGATCATACTCGACTTCAAGTTGTGCCCGGATATCAGCAGCCTGCGGGTCATGGATTCGATTTGTCATCTCAAGTGGATCATCGCGTAGGTTATAGAGTTCCGCAGATGCAGGCATGTTTTTATCAGAATATGGCCAATAGATATATTTCCAGTCACCTTTTACAAAGCCCAGGCTATAAACCTGTCGAGGCCCCCAGACATTTATCAGAGGCACACGTCGGTCGCCGAACATGTCTGTACCAGAATATTGATTGAGTAACGTTTGGCCCTCTCCGTGTGAAGTGATGCCGAGCGTCGCATGAAGAATTGTGGCAGCAAGATCAAGATTTGATGTCAGTGCATTTGAACGGTTGGATTTTTTCTCTCGGGTTGGATCAAAGATAATGAGAGGAACACGGGAACTTTCTTCGTATGGCAAAACTTTAGAGCCGTAGCCATGGGCGCCACAGAGATAGCCATTGTCTGAAGTGAAAATGATAAGCGTGTTATGTTCTGCCCCGACTTCTTTGAGGGCATCGCGAATCATTCCAACGGCCACATCAACTGCGTAAATAAGTTGATAGTAGTCCGCCATAACCTCATCATATTGGTCATTGTAATGCCATTCATAAAAGCGTTCATACTGACGACCTTGCTTTGATTGAGGTGAAAAGTGTGTGCCATGTTTTCGGCCAAAATTAAGTGGCTTAGGAAATGTTGCATTTGCATAGACGTGGTCGTAGGTCGGATCAGGCTGAACAGGTCGATGAGGTGCCTTGAAACTGATTGAAAGACAAAACTCCTTGCCAGCGGAGACCGATTGCTTTATGAAGTCGCGTCCGAATGCACCATATGATCTCGTTGAGTGCGGAAATTCCTCTGCATATTTCTGCATCGATTTGTTTTTAGCAGTGACAAATGAGGTTTGGCCTGGGCCACCTCCCCAAACATGGAAATCCGTAACGGGATACCGCCCTCCTTGTGAATTATCTTCCACAGTAAAACCGAACTTTCCTGCAAATGCGGTCTGATATCCTGCATTTCGAAGAATCATGGGATAACTTTTGGACCAATGTTCCTTCATCATTTGTCCGTCACCGTCGTCACCCGTACCAAAGTTGACCCCATGACGATATTCTGGCAAACCGGTCATAACGCTCGCACGACAAGCCATGCAAATGGCTGTTGTGTCGTAGTGTCGGTCGAAGACCACGCCGTCACCTGCCAGTGCGTCAATATTTGGCGTCTTGACTCCCGGGGCATCATAGCAACCAAGTGATCTGAGATTCTGATCATCAGTCATGAGAAAGATCACATTTGGTCGTTCATTTGCAAACGTTTGACTTGTGAGTACAAGAACAAATAGAAGTTGAATACAAATGGTTTTCTTTTTGTGGTTCGGTTTCATAGGTGCAACAATGACTCCAGATAAAGTATAAATGAGTGAGTATGTCTCTACGATTTGCACATCAATATCATGAGAAGAAATGATGTTGAAGGGTAGACGCTCAGTTTTTGCGTTTTTCTTTGCCACATGATTCTGCTCAGAAAGCTTAGAATATCAGTCATGCATTTTTGATCTCATTTTTTCTTTTTCCTGATATTTGCATTGGGTTCATCATGCTTTCCGAACTTCGCACGTCGATCACGTTCATGGCGATCTGTTCGCCGGAAAGTCCCTGGTTGGACAGGCGTATGTGCCGATATCGCAAGTGCAATCAGTTTTTCTAAGCGGTCAGCGCTGGTCGCAGCTAAATCATGAGATTCGCTTGGATCGTCTGCAAGATTATACAGTTCCCAAGAGTCACTGTTTTTTGGAAGAACGGCCCGCCAATCACCTTGACGAATAGCTGTCCAACCGTTGATTTCCCAGTAAAGATACTGATGTTGTTTCTGTTTCCTGCCGGCATGTTTCGTGCCGAGGAGTTCGGGGATAAGGCTAATGCCGTCGCAGTCCTGCGGTGTCTCTGCTCCAGTAGCTTCGGCGATGGTAGGCATAATATCAGGGAAATAACCTAGAAAATCACTTCTACTGCCGGCAGGAATGTGGCCTGGCCAGCGAGCCACAAAAGGTATTCGCAGGCCACCCTCGTACAGATTTCCTTTTTTGCCACGGTACTCCACGCCCGTGCTTGGATTCTTATTGGCCAAATGGATGCCACGGGGATGCGCCTTTGATGAAAAGTAGTCAGCTCCACCATTATCACCACTAAAAAAAACTAACGTGTTGTCATCAATGTTGAGTTCTTTCAGGAGCTGTAGAATTTCACCAACTTGTCGATCAATCATTGTGACCATTGCAGCATATCTTTGTGCCTGTGGAGGCCAGGGTTTGTCTTTATATAAAGACCATGCTGGATCATTATCTGGAATATCGAAAATCCCATGCGGTGGCGTATAGGGAAGGTACGCGAAGAATGGCTCTGTCGCATGGTCACGAATAAACTGTATTGCAGCATTATGAATCACATAATGGGAGTACGTAGAACCGTCACTGTTTCCGTGATTGCCTGCCAATGGGACCTCTTCACTATTTTGGATGAGGTACGGCGGATAATAACTATGGGCATGAACCTGATCGTAGTATCCTAGGAAAACATCAAAGCCATGGTCTTCGGGAACGCCTGTGGAGTCTCGTCCGCCACAGCCCCATTTACCAAAACCACCTGTGGCATACCCAAGTGGCTTTAAGAGAGAAGCAATTGTGATTTCCCCAGATCTCAATGGCGTGCCGCCTCCATTGGCTCGAACTGAGGTATGTCCACTGTGTTTTCCTGTCAAAAAGCAGCAGCGTGTGGGGGCACACACTGAAGAACCTGCGAAGAGACTATCGAAAACCATTCCCTCTTTTGCCATCTGATCAAGATTCGGTGTGAGGATATTCTTTCCTCCCATAAAGCCTGGCTCAAAATAGCCGAGCTCATCAGCCATGATGTAGATAACGTTGGGTCTCGTGATGTCGTCACCAAGTGCTTGCACTCCTAGAAGGGCAAGAACACACGAAAAGCAAAAATGTCTCCAGGTGATAAGCATCATGAATTTTCCTTGTATGGATGAAGTACTCTAAGATGTGCACAGCATGCATGCATCGATGGATGCACGAGGTTGTTAGAAATTCGTTTCATCGGTTTCTTTTGAGGAGCCAGAAAAAGGTAAAGTAAGGATACATGTTGTGTGCATATGTTTTTTTACCAACAACTAGTTTAGTGAAATAAATAAAAAACGATAATGGATGCTCCTACTATTCTTATTGCTGAAAATCCCCATGCGGGCTCACAAGATGGCAGCCAATTGATTCAACGGCTTGTTGATTGTTTGAAATCTTGCGGAATGTCGGTCATTCGTGAACAGGATCCAGAAAGAATTCGCTGTCAGATTCAGGGAGATGTTTCAGATGAATATAAAAAATCACGAATTGCATGTGTCGTGTGTGCGGGTGGTGATGGAACAGTTGGTATGGTTGCTAACTGGCTTGATTCATCAACACCAATAGCAGTGCTGCCATTGGGTACGGAAAATCTTTTCGCGCGACAACTAGGATTTGACGGTAATATTGAAAATCTCTGTTCTCGTATTGCAGAAGCAGACACATTTTCCATTGATGCTGGAATTGCAAACGGCAAACTTTTTTTTGTCGTCGCATCCGTTGGGTTTGATGCTGAGGTAGTACGTTTACTGGCAGCACGACGGACGGGGCACATCCGTCATGCCACCTGGATTCGACCCATTCTTCAGGCACTTAGGAGTTATCACTTTCCCGAAATTCGCGTGACAACCAACAATCAACGGCATCCCATTCACACTCGTTGGGCTTTTGTGCTGAATCTCCCTCAGTATGCGCTAGGTCTTCAATTTGTATCTGAAGGTGATGTAACAGATGGTCGCCTCGATGTGTGCTGTTTTCGTGGTGGGCGATGGTGGAATGGTTTAAGGTACCTGACAGGTGTCATTATGGGCTGGCACAGAACATGGCGGGATACGCATGTGGAGCAGGCAACCCATGTGGTTATTGATTCAGACGCGGCTGTTCCATATCAGTTAGATGGTGACCCAGGTGGTGAATTACCATTAGAAATCAGTGTTGTGCCGGGACGATTGACAGTCATTGGTCATTCGCCATCACAATCAAAGTAGGGTTTCCATAAACGAGTGGGATTCTCATGGTGTCTTTTCATTAACCTGGTGACGGTGATCTTTCTACGGAAAAATAGTCACTGACTGAAAAAGGATGGATCTGAAACATGCTCTTTGTGAAATGATGTTTGCGACATCGTATCACACAACGGTTTATCGCACGGGGAACGTGCCAAGGTTCAGTGTGACGTATTTTTTACAAGTGCTACTCCTTGCGCGCGTAATTGCTTTTCGATTTGTGTTTGCCATCCACGATTTGCAGCAGGACTTGCAGGGCTCGGATGCAGAATTGTTCCAATCGTCACATGACTTTCTAGAGCCATGCGAGCCCTTTTCTCTGCGAATTTGCCAATGCCAATAATGCGTTGTGGCTTGCACCACTTTACAAGGCGTCGTAGTGCTTCGTCACAAATAGTGAAGAGTTTTTCTTGCTCGTTGCGAGGTAATTTGTCAGGTGTTCGATTGCGACCAGACTCTTCCATAAATACAAGAGGACAGTAGTTTGAGATAAAAAACCGTTCATGAAAAGTTTCACTTGTCTTAAATCGATGCTTTACCCAGTCCCATAGTCGTTGCCCGCTTACCTCACTTCGTTTGCAATTAAAACCTTCGATTGGTCGTTGAGGATGCATGGAGGGGGGTTGTTGAACCGGTGAATGAATGCCCAAAAAGTCTCGAACTCGATTGACTTCCCCAAATGGAATGCCCGTCTGGGCCATGCCCCATGGTCCGGGGTTCATGCCAAGAAACAATACATCGATACCTTGCCGTGCATATTTTTTCAGGTACGTTTCGTGAGGCTGTCGAGCATATGAAAGGGGGTTGTAGACATATGCAGTGGGTGCATCGAAGTGAAGTTGCTCAACATTTTTTGCAAGCCAGCGGGAAATAAGAATGGGTGTTCGTGACATGCTTAGAAAACACAGTTTTGATTGACGCAACGAATACAGTGAAAGAATAGTGGAGATGAAGAAAAGTCGTGTTTGTTTGTAAAATACCTAAGAAGTATCAAGCGATACGTGTTATTTGGACTGTACAAAAAGGTCAGCCAAATAAATTGCAGTGATTGGTTGTCCGTCTTCATCTTTTTCGTGGGATGAATACCAGGAGAGTACACCGTGTGATGGACTGAGTTGTAGAAAACCTGGGTAGGAATTATCACCGGCACTTGGAAGAGTTATGAATTCATGCAACGTATCACCAAGAAGCCAATACAGAGTGGTTCGAGGACCATTGGAGGTGGATTGTCGTCCGCCCACAACGAGCCTTTCTCCCCACCGTGTGAGAAGTGGACCTCCAATGTATCGGTCCAAATCCCTTCTTGTCCATTCTTGATAGGGCGGCGAAGCACTCAAGAGTTGTGCAGATGCGTTGCCGGATCGACCAATGGCCAGCACATTGCCTTCACGGTCAAACTGAAAGGCTGTTTCGTCGCCTCCTGTCGGTTGAAAGACAGCACATTTTTTCCAGATCAGTCCATCGTCACTTTCAAGCATCAATGATTCAATGTCCTCGCGGTGACTTCTTGGAGTATCTACAAAGTTGTGTTTTCGCCGGCCGCAAAGATAGGCTTTTCCTGCGTGTGTGTTGGCTCGCCAGATGTAGTGTCCATATGTGCCATCCAGCATTACAGGGCTTTCCCAGTTGAGGCCATCGCCTGTCCAGGCAGCATATCCAAGATGAGTATTGAGATTGTATTGGTCACGTGGGAGTGTTGTTGAACCACTCAGCCATGTGCCTGTAAACACAAAAAGTTTCTGCTTGAAGACAAGGAAATGTGGGTCACGTGTATCCCGATTCATTACACGAAATGTATGAATTTTTTTCCAGGACTGAAGATCATCACTCTTCAAGATGATGATCGATGATGTTGGGTGTACCATATGTCCATCAGGACAACTACGGAAGGTAAGATAATACTGATTTTGAAAATATGCTAAATCAGTAAAGGCATTATGCTCACCATTATGAAAAACACGTCGTATGTTCTTTGCTTTGACATCCGGAAGAAGACTCTCTGCCCCTGACATCTGGAGGGGTGTGATTAGCAACGCGATCAGGCAGACACTTTGTAGTGTAGGGGGCATAAGTCCCAGCAAACGTGATGGATGGCAGAATATCATGGTGTTCATTTCCCGTACGTTGTCGGCTCGCAGAAATACAATATGACTCAATCACTCCACAATGTTCATGAGTGTATAAAATAAGCATTCATTGCCGTACTCTAGGATTTCATTCAGTGATAGATGGCGTAATATCACATAACAATCAAAATCAATGACAGATACCGGAATAGATTTTCAGAAGATTCAGTATAGGACTTCTGCCGTAACCGAGATTCTGTCGCTACGGCATCGCGTGTTGCGACCTGGCTTAGCGATAGAATCAGCTGAATTTGATGGAGATATGGATGCGTCCACGTTGCATTTTGCTGCATTGTGGAATGACAGGGCCCTATCCTGTCTCTCAGTCTATGCGTCACAATGGAA
>CAXFJI010000081.1:0-8937 GCA_964003275.1 uncultured Planctomycetaceae bacterium | reverse complement strand
ACCCATGATCAGGACCCCCTCGATGAATACCTGCAATCGGTACGCGAAACCGAAATCCGTGTTGAGAAAGCCCGCCGTTGGCTGGATATCCCCATGCCACAAGTTGACGTGAGCCACTTAAATCTTGACGTCACTCCGGATGATCCTCGCAACTACGTCCAGACGATGTATGAATTGATCTACCTTGCCTTTCGAACCGACTCCACCCGAGTCGCTACGTGGCAAATAGGGAGAGAAAACGGTGTGGGAGTCAGTGACTACCTGGCGCGAGCAATTGGCTACAACCTGACGCATCAACTTTCGCATAACACCAAGAAGCCAGACGGCTGGGCAGAATTTTCCAACTACTGTAACTTTCTCATGGAAGAATACGCTCGCTTTCTCAAACGTTTAAACGACACCCCCGAACCCAATGGTAGCGGAACCATGTTGGATAATACCGTGACGCTATTCGGTTCTGCCTCGAGCGCCTTTCACCTGTCACGCAACTACCCCATCGTACTCAGTGGGGGAAGCAATCTCGGGTTCAAACATGGGCAATACCTGAAGTTTGGAAACGACGAAGACAACTCTAGTACGTCAGGATTTTCTACCGATGCTGGTTGGAAAAGCAGCGTCGAGGGAGAAGAGCGGCCGTTATCAGATCTCTATCTAACCATGCTTCACCGTCTTGGAGTCGATGCGAATAGCTTTGGTGGTAGCGAGACAACAGTTGCCGAAGTGTGAGTACAACGTTGAACGGATAGAAAAGAAGAGACCAGACCGCCTCAGCCTTTTGACTCAGACTCACTGGGTAACAGTGGCGGTTTCCCGCCTTAAGAATTTGGGCAACGTTTTCGGTGCCCCACTATTCCGAGGTATCTCTTGAACAAGAAGACGAAAGTTCCGCACGTATCAGACAGGTAGAGCAGCAGCAGAATCGTTCATGTATGAGAAGAGGATCATAAGAAAATCAATCCTCACCTAAGAACCATTGGATGGCTTCTGCATGTCGATCAGTCGTATTTGTGAGAAGTGTGATCTCAGAGTCGATATCGTCCTGAGTGACAGGCAAGAGTGATTTAGATTCTTCACCTGCAAGTAAAAGCGTTGATTTACCAGCAGCGATAAAGCCTGGAATGTCCAGGTATCGAACAGCCCCTGGGAGAAAGAGTGGATGACGCCAATCATCGAGTGTTGCGAAGCGGAATCCGTTTGTATCTACAAAAGTTCTATCGACGGAGCGTTCACTGACTGCTCTTGTGGCAAGAACAATAGGAGCCGATTCATTGAGGCCAGCAAGTAGCACACGATTTGGTCGAGGATGCCCACTGACTGGTGTATTTCTCAAAAAAGCAATCATTGAAAGAACATCGTGCACACTGTGCACGATGGAAGGGTTATTGTACCCAAAGGTGTAGCCTGCAAATTCTCTGGGCGTATCGACGGTTCGCTGTTGTGAGTTTAAACCGTTCGCATGAGCAGTATCGTTCATGTGAAAAAGCTGAGCTGTTACGACAGCGACACCACGATCAATGAACCTCTGAATATTTTCTGTTGGAGCATGTTCTGGTGAAAGGAGTGAGTTATCTGATGCATCCAGCCAGATGATGACATCACCGTTCCACGTTGTTGGATAGAGCCACTGCACCGAGACCTGTTCTTTGTAAGTGGTATTAAGTAGCAAGCCAGTCATATGAACATGGTCATTCCGGCGATATTTGTTCTCGAGTTGCCAGGAAACGTCACCTGCAGATCGAAACGTGCGTCCGATCAGTACTTCAAAGGCAGGATCGAGCAGGTCACGCACACCATTTTTTGATTTCACCGTAGAGCGGATCTTTTTATCAATGTTTTGTGCAAGGTTTTTGAGTAGCCTGCACTCAAATTCTGGATCAGCCGCCGGTGGTGCGGGATGCTGTGCATCCCAGACAGTGAGCTGGTTTGGTGGAAGCGGAATAAAATCACGCTCAATGACAGGTGAAGGAAACCCTAGCTCAAATTCTTTATTCAAAAATGAATGGAATGCTGACCTTGTGACTGCATTATAGTTATGAGGAAAGTGCTCACCTCGTAGGAGCATGATATTTTTTTCAGCATTCAGGAGGCCGTACAGTTTTTCAAGATCTGGAAATCCTTTTGTTGCCAACTCTTTCGTCCAATCGTCAGCGGTATTCATTCCTTGTGGCTTGGGTGCAAAAAGGGCAGCGAGTTCAACATTTCCAGTGCCAATACGAAGCAATGAGGCATTCTCGCATGTGCACCCGCCTTGCATCGATGTGCTGACCATGACAACAGGAAATGAAAGCGCAAGGCGATCATCAACAGCTGCAAGTAGCATGGTCTGGGTGCCTCCGCCACTCGAGCCAGTCATGGCGATGCGAGACGGGTCTACTTCGGGAAGAGAGAGGAGAAAATCGAGTGAACGTATGGAATTCCATGTTTGCAGTCCCATGACATTTTGAAGGCGGTTTTCGGCCTGAGCACTAAAAAGACCCCAATGATCCGGCCGATTCATGTCAGGCCGTTGCTTCTTAAATCCATGTACGAGTTGGCGGCTGAGTTGTTGAGAGTCTGAGTCACCGAGCATATCCCATTGCCATACGACACATCCCATTCGTACCAGCTGCACACACATGGATTGATAAAGGCTACGACCTCCATTTTCAAAACGTTCAGCACCAGAAGCAATTTCCTCTCGGACGTGCTTTGATGACTCCAATGCCAGCCGCGCATCTTTCCTGTGCCCATGTGAGAAAAGGATTCCAGGAACTTGTTTGGTCGTGTGTTTTGGACGGTAAAGGTTTCCCGTTACAAAAAATCCTGGAAGGCTTTCAAAATAGACTTTTGAAACAGTGTATGCCCCACCAGGCATGTGCTCATCCGCAATTTCAATCGTGCCATGTATGACAGGATTGAGCGATGTCTTTGTTGGAGATGGCCACAGGCCTTGAGAAACCAGAACACGGCGTCGAACTGCTTCTGACCGTTCCTGCCATGCGTCTGCGGATGCTGGAGCACGAAAAGGAAAGTAGCCATTGAGATCTTTCAGTGGTGATAGTCGTATGTCTTCAGCGAGGCCGGTTGCATGAAGACAAAGAAAAACAAAGAGAAACGCGATAGGACGTTTAGCGTGCATATTTGAAGGCCCTCATATGTGTGCCAGCAAAAACGAGAAAGAAAATGGTTTTGCTCATAATGAAGACCCCTAATATTTCACAGAGCGATGATTCAGTGAACAGAAAGCAATGATCGGAGAGATTTTTTCAGGGACGGTATCTTTTTTTTCGAGCCTTACGAATCATACAACCGATGGGTGGTGTTTCCGTAACAGTTACAGCACGTCCTTGCTTGAGAGCTTTAAGAGCATCGAGAAGATATTGTTCTTTGACATGACTTGCTTCAGCAGTATCGTCCATGGCACCCATATAACGGATTCGCCGTGTATGGTCGAGAATAAAAAACTCCGGTGTGCGAATGGCACCGAATGCACGAGAGACATCTTGCGTTGCATCAGTTAGATACGGAAAAGAAAACTGCTTTTCCCGAGAACGTTTCTGCATTGCCTGTAAAGAGTCTTCAGGAATCTGATTTGAATTGATGGCCACGACGGCAAAACGGCTATCAGATTCTTGGGCCAAGCGAGAGAGGGCTTCTATACGGTCCTCGTAATCAATGGCATAAGGGCAGCTATTGCATGTAAAAACGACTACCACAAAATCCTGATGGGATACGTCATCCCAACTGTGTTGTTTTCCATCCGTACCGGGTAAGTTTTTCCATGCCGGAACCACGTCCCCTATATCTCGATCCAGGTTGTAGGTGCCGCCGAGTGCAGAATAATCAAGCAGCCCAACAAAAAGGAAAAAAAGCACACTCAGAATAGCCATCGAAAAAGTTCTCCGAACAGCTGTGAAACAATGGTCTATTGGGTTGTTATACCACGTGTATCCACGCAATGAGGGATCAAGTAAGTGGTCAGTATGGTTGTCGAATAGAGCTTTTACAATGATTTGAGGTATGCAATGAGATCATCTATTTCCTGCGAGGAAAATTCCTCAAGCCCACTGACAGCATGAGGACTGTGAGGCCCGGTAAGAAGGTCACTTAGGGATTTTGAACGACCATGGTGCAGGTACATGGTCTTTCGATACAAGCCTCTGAGTGTCGGCGGACTAAATTCTGGATAGTAATCATTTTTGCTTCCCAAGCCCACGTCATAGAGATCCGATGATGTAAAGTCTTCTCCGAAGTGGCAGGAACCGCATCCAGCACGAGCACTTGAAAATAGCTTTTCACCACGAAGTGCAGCTGCTGTGAGTTGTCCATTTTTTTGACGGTGCGGACTTCGTGGTGCTTCGAGGGTTTTAAGAAAACTTGCTAACGCCACAACATCTTCAGCACTTGGAGTGGGGCCTTGCATTGAATCAATCAGAGATTTCTTGAGCGAGGCGTGAAGATCATGCTGCCAACCGTGCCAGGTCCAGGGACCTGTTCGCTCAATACCCCATAATGGCAGGACCGTTTTATATGTTCCGGTGGATCCATCATTACGAGTATCAAACGTAACCGTATTGCCACCACCATCATAATGACAGGTATGACAGCTATACCATTGGTCAAGACTTCTTTCGGCATCATAAAAGATAGCCTCACCCCTCCGAGTCAGTTGCTGCTCCTTGGTCGGTTTGCTTTTCTGGAGAAGTGAAAAAGTCTGTGCTAGTGTGTGTGTGTTCAGGTCAATTCTTTGCACGGTATCAAGCAGGCTATTCGCAATAAAAGCAGACCGCTGATTACCACTTATTGTGATCCCCAGTGGACGTCCGCCAAGCTTGATTCGAGAGAATCGTTGTGAATCATTAGCCAGCGACTTCTCCATAATTTCTGTTCCACTAATCTGAGTCCAAGGCAGATGCCCAGTCGAAAAACGAAGGAGTTCATGGGTGCCACCTGCTGTCAGCAGTAATTGATGATTGTCTTGTACAGCCAGTCCAAGGACATCACCGACGGCTTTTCCTGGAACGTCAAGCGTGAGGCCAGCAAGTTGCCCGTCGTTTAGTTCAAGGCGTCCAAGTCGACTGCCTGTGACCCATCCACGACGAATATTACCAGGACTTGGATGACTGCCTCCGTCATAGGTAAAGGCGATGTACAAGTAACGCGAGTCTGGACCAAAAGCGATGTGTCCAGGATTGAGACCCTGAAATGGATGTTGTGAAAGAACCTGACTGTTTTTGGCATCCATGACAACTAATTGCATTGGGCTTGCACATGCGACACCAATAAGTTTTCCATTTGGAGAAACAGCCACGGATGTGGGCAACGCATCAATATCAGTGAGGGATATCACATCAAGAGAATCATTTCGAATTGTTGCCACCTGGCCAGACGCAGAAAGGGCGATGTAGGCTCGACGTCCATCAATACTTGTGGCAATCGACCGTGGTTCAAAGCCAAGGTGCATCTTCTTTCGGATGATGAGTTTTCCATCGAGAATGTTAACGGCTATCACGTATCCGTCTTCGAGAGTGGTCACAAGGAACGCTTCATCGTGAGTGCATGTGATGGCAGTAGGTTTTGCTCCAATGGATAGATCATCGACTTGAATACCAAGGTTACAATCGATAAGTGCGAGTGTCCCGGAAGCATTCGCTGAAACCAACCAGTGACCATTTTCAGATAGGGCTACGTCAAGTGGTCGCACATAGGGATCAGTGATATCTGATGCGAACAAAGAGTCGTGGGTATCAATAGATCCAAACCAGGCCAGAAAGATGGCGACGACTGCAAAGATAGGCATCCGCAGGCGATGCTGTGGGATCCATGATAGAGAAGATGATAATTCAAGAATCATGAAGTGCTGCCGGTATCGAAAGTGACGGACTGATCTTTGAGAGGAGTGTCATCAATGCATACGGACCGCTGTAACAGTGTCCGAGCAGTCATATAGAGTAGAAAGCCTATGGGTCCAGAAAGAAAAGTCAAAATGAGGGATACGGTCCGGATGAATGCGGGCATGCGAATTCTCACAGCATCACGTGCTATCCATGCACCAACAAACAGGTCAAAGCACAGGTAATGCGTCCATGCTGCGACAAAGACCCAGTCATCGGAAAAAACAGATCGCAAGCCATTGATTGTCATGACATCTTCTGGGGGAGGACCATTTTCTGCAAACTTCCAGACGATGATAAGAAAATAACAGCTCGCAAGGAGCGTAGGAACAACACACCCGCATAGGATAGTCAAAAGTCGTCGCGATGGAAAAAGCACCAAGGCGCACCATGCGATGAGTGCAACAGTATTGGTGGCATTAAAGAAGAGTGTTGACACGTGGACCTCAGGCGGGTCAAAAAACACACCTTACAGGCACGTGCTCGAATTTTTCAATCACAGCCGCATAAAAAGCATATCAGCCGTGTGTCTGTAGGGTCTGTTTGCTGGTGTGAACAATTATTCAAGCATGGAAAGAATTGCCTGGACTTTTTCTTCGATGTCTTTTTTTCCTTTTGCAGACTCGAGTTCTTTGCAAGCCTTTACAAGGCCAGCTTTGCTTGCATCGGCAGCAGCAATTTCTTGGGCTAATTCCTGAACATATAAGACACCACTATCCATTTCGCCAGCCTCAGCAATGTTTTTCAATTCAACCTTAATTTGTTCAACGGCAGGTGGAACCACAACATCTACACGAACATCTTTCTCGCCACATCCTACAAGGCAAGCGGTCAGAATAAGGAACGCAAATACATTGGTTCGCATCAGAAGATCCTTTCAACAAATAAGTATGAAAAAACTCATTGGCGTCCAGCACGATGCGGGTACGCCAATGAGTATTGAAAAAAAATGGGACGGACTATTCCCAACTAGTTGTATTCCCATCAGAGGCAGCACCGAGGCGTTGCCACGTCACGAGATCAATGTTGTCACTGATTGAATGGGTGGAGCCATCAACGCCGACACTCATGACGACACCAGGATGTCTGCTGCGTGGTGGGTAAATTCCATCTCGATCACATGTGTCACCGTAACCACCGCCTTCACACACACTAGGATACTCCCAATTTGGAGGAGCAACGGTGTTGAAGACAGACTTCGACGGAATACCAGCCATCCAATCTCGTCCTGCATTATTTCCGTTGTGGCCATTGGAGAGTGCTGCCTGACCACGGGTGTCAAGATCTGCAGCTGTCAGCCAAGTCTTTGTACCACCCTGAGCAGTACCCGTTCGAAAGGTGGTTTCGGCTAGCTTGCTCTGCATTGATGGAGCAGCACCATTGTTGCCCTTGAGGATTTCACTTGCCAAGATAATGTTGCTCGTACCATCCAGCAGTTCATTCAGATCTGTGGTAATCCGTCGCTTCAAGGCGCCACATGTATCAGCTCTTGTATTCTGTCCAGGCCCACCATTGTTGTAGTTGTATGCATCGATACTTGCACCTGCATTGCATACGTAGTTGGTTCCTGGTCGAGTGGCTGTAAAAACACGCCTATCTGATGGGCAGATCAGCCCATTAATACGTGTTGACCGTGGAGTATTGTTATTGCCATGGCTATACCACACATTGAAATCGATTGAGTCATATAACGGCTGCTCTTCAATTTGTGGAAGAATCTGTGACCAGACACCATGGCCTGTCCAGGACCGCCAATCACCATTATTCCCAGGACCGTTCCCAATGTCTCGAGCGCTTTCGCCTGTTCTTGGATTTCCATGAAACTGGTACATGGGAAAATTGTTTCGAGCATCGTAATACGTTGCCAAGGCAAGGCCAACTTGCTTCAGGTTGTTACTACATGAGGCTCGTCGGGCAGCCTCTCGTGCTGCTTGAACAGCTGGTAGGAGTAGGCCAATGAGTACTCCAATAATGGCAATGACAACAAGCAGTTCAACGAGCGTAAACCCGCCAGATCGTTGCGAAGTTTTCATAATGATCCCCTCAAAAAAGAATGAAAAGCATAAAAATCAAAGAACCCTGTAGAAATTTATAACATAAGAGGATATGAAATCAAAGGCTGTTCTTAAGATAAAGACATGTGAATACCGGGTAAAATCATCAGTTTTTATGCTTCGTTGTCCTTTCTAAAGGGTTTCTTGCTATGGGTTCCTTGCCTCCCCAGCACGGCGTCGGCTCAGAACAACGGACGGCGAGGCTTTCGTTTGGGAATCTCTCTTTGTTTTTTGCAAAGCACAAAACAGTTGTCATCCTTTGTCTTGTGGTGATCTTTATCTTTGGCGTTCTTGGCTTCCCATATGTTGCGTCATGGCAAACGAAAATCATGCTCGATGCTGGTCGCTTAGACGATGCACAGTGGTGGCTCACACTGTATGAATGGTCTGAGAAGTCTCAAGCGCAAGCAGCATTTTATCGATCGACATTGGCGTCTCGACGTGGCGATATTCAAAAAGCAGATCAATGGTTGAAAACAGCCGCGGACTTAGGATACCCCAAAAACGAAATCAAACGATCATGGGGAATTCTTCGTGCCCGCGTAGGAGATTTTGCAGCGATACAAAACCAATGGAAAGAACTGCTTGAACACCCAGGAGCAGATGGGGAAAGCATTTATCGCGGCTTTATTGTTTTTGCGCTTGCAACGGGTCTTCTTGACGATGCCGAGAAGGTTGTTGCGCTCTGGCAAGCCTATGCTCCACAGCAGGCAGAGCCCTATCGCTATGCAGGCCTTATATACAGTCTGAAAAATGATTGGCCTGAAGCTATTCATGCCTACGAGCAAGGCCTTTCTTTTGCTTCCAATGACGAAGACATGATCGCTGGCTTGGCAGAAAGCTACATGAAACAATTACAGTTTGAGAAGGCACTGTTGTTATGGCAGAAATTGCATGCAATCGCGCCGCATTCAGTGCAGGCGGTGACAAGCCAGGCTGATTGCCATTCAAAACTTGGTGAGTCTGGTGAGGGGGAAAAGGTTTTGAAAAAGTCTTACTCCCTCGTCGAA
>CAXFJI010000080.1:0-8955 GCA_964003275.1 uncultured Planctomycetaceae bacterium | reverse complement strand
TGAAGGGGCGGTCAACGATGAGAAATGTCGCAGGTGATGTGGGCGCATTGATGGGATCAGAGTCTGCCCAGGTGCGTAATAGTTCAGAGGATCTTGTTGCAGCGAATGTTGCTCGTGCGACGCAGTCGCTTCGAAGTCTCCAGGAATGTGTCGGTTTGATTGCACCTGAACTTGGTAAGGACTTTGAAACGTTTCGCCTCAGAATCTATGCCCTGGAAAAAGCCATACTTGGTACGGTCAAGGCTACTGCTCGGCTTGATGGCATCCATCTGTATGTGTTGGTTGATGCAAGTCATGATGAAAAAAGCTTTGTGGATCACATTGAAGCACTTTTTTCTGCTGGTGTTGGAATGATACAGATTCGTGACAAGAATCTATCGATACCAAGTCTCGTTGAACGAACAAAACTGGCTCTTAATGTCTCCCGGCGATATGCATGCGACGGAGGTCGTCGACCATTAGTGATTGTCAACGACCATGCTGATGTGGCGCTTGCTACTCATGCTGATGGTGTTCATGTCGGATGTGATGATCTGCCAACATCTCTTGTGCGACAGTTACTCGGGCCCCGTGCCATCGTAGGACGAACAGCACATAGTCTGAGTGAAGCTCAAACAGCCATTCTTGATGGAGCGGACTACCTTGGAGTAGGGCCTTGTTTTCCAACGACTACAAAACAGTTCCAGCATTTTGCGTCACCAGATTTTCTTATAAGTGTTACCAGTTCGGTGAGTTTGCCAGCCTTTGCGATTGGAGGCATCACAATCGAGCGACTTGATGAATTAGTTGCATTGGGATTTAGGAGAGTCGCAGTAGGATCGGCAGTTGCCAGCCAGACTCATTCTGGAGTCATGGCAAAGGAGTTTATCAATCGGCTCTCTCTGCTTGAGTCTGCAGAGCAGAATTCTTGAGGGCGTATACGATTGCCTGTGCCATCTCAGACTCATCGCCTCGGTTATATCCAATCCAGACTTTTTGAATGCGCCCATCGATTCCAATCAAATAAGACGTGGGTAGTGACGTAAAACCAAAGTCTTGAGAAAATATCTTTTGGAGAGATGCGTTCGGGTCAATCCAGGCATCGATATGAATGCGTTGTCCCTCGAGAAATTCATTCACGTAAGGAATGAGTGTGTCAGGACGGTCCTGGTCGCAAGCAATAGCAACTAGTTGAAATCGTGGCTCATCAGCGAGCCTGGTGGCGAGGCGAGAAAGTCCTGGCAGTTCGCGACGACAAGGTGGACACCACGTTGCCCAGAAATTAAGAAGTGTGACTCGTCCCTCAAGCGTTGGACTTGCTTGTGAAGGATTGGAAACAGAGACAGCAGGTAACTGGTCAACAACCTTGCCAATTGACGGATGGGGAAGTTTTTGTGTCTCACAGCCGATGAAAAAAACGGTGATGAGAAAAAGACATCGAAGTATTATTTGTGTCATGGTCGATTGAAAAGGTGAGGCAGGGGGTGGGTGGCGTGTTGTCAAGTGATGTGTGCAAGGCGAAGGGAGGTTTGGAGTGTACGAAGTAGAAATGAAATTTCCAATCAAGGATGATGAATCGATAAAGAAAAAACTTGTACATGTTGCAGCTCGATTTGGCGATCCGATTTCACAGATCGATTACTATTTTGCACATCCCGTTCGAGATTTTTCGAAGACGGATGAGGCTCTTCGGTTAAGAAAGTCGGGGCAAAAAGTCGTCATGACGTGGAAGGGACCGCGAGTTGATTCTTCCACAAAGACCCGTCGCGAAATCGAACTCCCCTTAGGAGACCACGGTCTTCCGAGTCATCAAACCATTCTTGACTGGACGGATATGCTGGTTTCACTAGGTTTTCAAAAAGTTTTTGAAGTTGAAAAGAAACGTCAGCCAGTTCGTGTTCATTGGCGAGGGAGTGAAATTGATGTTGCACTTGATCACGTGAAAAACCTCGGGCATTTTATGGAACTCGAACTTCAAGCAGGCAAAGAAGAAGTGGTTCAGGCACAAGATGCAATCAGATCCCTTGCGAAAGAACTTGGCTATTTTGAAGATGAAAAGAGAAGTTATTTAGAACTGTTACTTTCCCAGCAGCCAACGAATAACACAGACGGCTAATGAGTAATATCATTTTTTTCATTGAGTACAATAATCGCTGGGGTATGACTCTTGGCTTGTGTCTCATCAAGCCATGCGAATGACATAATGGTCAGTCGATCACCAATTTTGCCAAGATGTGCCGTAGCACCATTGAGTTCAATAACGCCTGTGCCAGGATCACCATAAATCACATACGTTTCAAAACGTTCTCCATTGCTGAGATTACCGACCAAGATTCGTTCATACGCCCGAAGGCCGACGCGTTCAGCAAGGTCTGATGCAATGGTCAGACTCCCCTCATAGTCAACGGAGGCGCCAGTGACTGAGGCACGGTGAATTTTCGATTTGAGAATGCAACTCGTCATCAGGATACGTCAATGAAGTGGTTTGAATACAGCTGATACAGGTGATGGGATCGAGATATCTTGACCCGTGAATTCTAGCATGCCGCTTGAAGGGTTTATGGTAAAGATTGCTACGGAGTTGGATTTTTGGCCTTCGGCAAAAAGATGTCTACCGTTGGGTGAAAGAGCAAAGTGTCGAGGAGTATCAACGCGAGCAGGAACAGTTCCAGAAAAAGACAACTTTCCAGTTGATTCATCGATGCGATAGGTAGTGATCGAGTTATGGCCACGATTTGATACATAAAGAAAACGCCCTGAAGGGTGAGCAGCAATTTCAGCGCAAGAAAATCCTCTTCGGTCTGTTACATCTTTTGGAAGCGTGGAAATTGACTGTAGTTCTGATAGGGTGCCAGCGTTAGCGTCGAATGCAAATGCTGTTACGGATAAATCAAGTTCGTTGACGCAATACGCATATTTTCTGTTTGGGTGTAGGGCAAAATGACGTGGTCCGGCACCAGCCTGAGTAGACACTGAGCTATGTGGTTGAATCGTGGCATTTCCAAGGTCAAGGTCGTAGATCAAAACTTTGTCGAGTCCAAGATCACAGACAAAGGCAAAGCGACCATTTGGAAAAATATCAGCAGAGTGCCCATGGGGTTGCGCCTGACGCTGTTCATTGATACCAGTTTCTCCTGAACGGTTGTAAGGATGCTGGATAAAGCCTCCAGGAGTTTCTTTTGAAGCAGATTTCAGATGCCCGGTGTCTGTGAGGCCAAGGCACACAGTGCTACCACCGCGATAGTTCGCTGCAAGAACCACTTTGCCACCTGGGTCAACCGAGAGATGACACGGACCTGCTCCTCCAGAAGATTGGTGATTTATTTTCTGTAGGCTTCCATCGGTCATGTTGATTCGGAATGATGCAATAGCACCAGAAGGTTTTCCATCAAGACCAGAAATTTCAGAAACGGCATAAAGAACAGGGAGTTTTGGATGAATGGCAAGAAATGACGGATTTGGTGTGGCAACGGCTAATGTAGGTTGTGTGAGTGTCCCTCTGGCTGCATCAAAGCGAGCAACATAAATACCCTCACCACCACTCTTCTTATTTGTATAGCAACCAAACCAGACAAAGTGTGTGCCGTTATCATTGCAGTAGGCCACTGAACAAGTAAGAAGGAAAAAGAGCCAAATCTGGGTGATAATTAAGAAGCCTATCCATCCCTTTAGGCTTCGTGGCGTTTTCCAATCAAAACAAGTAGTGGACAACATAGCTTCTCGCACCTCATGCTACATGCGTCATGACATCTCAGCAAAAACTGAATCGTACTCCGGATGGGATCCTGTGCAATGTAACCACTACAGATGCCGACGCGGGGAATAATCCAGAAATCCGAAACATGTTTTGTTTTGTGATCTACCAGGTGTTGATTCGTGTAGGCTGGATCTTCAAAACAGAAACTGTGATTATGCCCGCTATTCTTGATGCAGTCGCAGATTCGGGATTTCTCCGCGGCCTTTTGCCAATTCTAAATCGTTCTGGCCAGAGCCTGACACAGTTATTTGCTTCTGGTCGACTCAGTAGATTGGCTATCCAAAAATGGATTCTCGTTTGTACATCTCTTTCTATGGCTGCCTGCTTTGCGGCATTGTCGCTAGCGTGGGTTTCCCTTGAGGAGTTTTATCCTCACATGCTGTCAGCATTATTTCTGTTTCTGTATGGAATATTTTCTATTTCAAATGGGCTCAATCAACTTGTAGCAGCATCTCTTCAAGGAAAACTGGTTTCTCCAGCTCGTCGTGGACGGCTTATGGTGGTGAGCGTAACAATTGGGAGCATTGTTGCTGTTTGTGTGGCAATTATTTTTCTTGGTCCTTGGCTTGAGTCGAGAGGCAATTTTTACAAGATTTTTGGAGCAACATCGTTATTTTTTATGATCGGTGCAATCGTGCCTGTTTTCTTTTGTGAGCCAGCATCAGATGCCGTAACGGAACCAAGACGCCACATCGTAGGTAGAAGAAGACAGTTGTGGAAACGAGTACGAGACCATGGAAACCAATGGAGGGCATTACTTTATGTAAACCAAGATCTTATGCAGCTTTGTATCGTTGCAGCATCGTTTTCAGCTGCTCTCATTATCTTTCCACACTATCAGGCTTTTGCGCGTGAATGTCTTGCTGTAGAGAGTAGTAGCCTTCTGACTTGGGTGATTGTTCAGAACGTTGCAACAGGTTTCGTGAGTCTCGTGGCTGGGCCTGCATCGGATCGACGGGGGACTCGCATCGTTCTTATATGGCTTATATTTCTTTCAAGCCTAACTCCTATCACCGTATTGACACTATCTGTTCTATCCCGTGACGTGGCTGCAAACCTATTTTGGATCGTTTACGTGCCTCTTGGGCTCAATCCGATCACATTGAAAATATTTACAAATTATGCCCTAGAGTTAGCTCCAAAGACGAGTGATCAGGCGCGATATGTAAGTATTGTTGGGGCGGCGTTGGCTCTTCCCTTTTTGCTCTCTCCGGTCGTCGGCATTGCAGTCGATATGGTTGGCTCCCTGCCCGTTTTCACTGGTGGGGCAGCAGCAATCCTACTCGGTGCTGTAGCGGCAACAAAACTACCTGAACCACGTTTTCGTTGTGTTGCGTCATACAAACAGATTTGATATCAGGATCGATCAGAGTTTACGATGATGACATAAATATAGTTCCTAAGTATCACGTTGGAGTCTCAGTCCATGAATATGTTTCTCGGTCGATGTCTTCTTGCATTTGGATTTTGTATGCCTGCTGCGGTTGGCATAGCTGCCACGGCCCCGGAGGATGCTACCTGTCCTGTATCAGAAAAAAAATGTAATGCTGAAAAACATGTTGCGTTTGACGGAGGGCAGGTCTACTTCTGTTGTGCTACGTGTCAAAAAGCATTTGAGGCTCAACCTTCAAAATTTGCGGCAAAGGCTCATCATCAAATGGTGAGCACCGGTCAGTTTGTTCAAAAAAGTTGTCCAATTGGTGGAAGGCCAGTCAAAGTGGGAACGCAGGTAAACATCGGTGGTGTGGAGGTGGGTTTCTGCTGCAACAAGTGCAAAGCGAAAGTCCAAAGTGCTTCCGCTGAGCAACAGATCACTATGGTTTTTGGAAATCTTGAGAAGGGCTTCACACCCGCGTCAAAATAGCCCGTGAACTGGTCTAGGGCTGACACTTGAAAACTGGAATACTCCGTAGACTTGAAAGGTCCTGTGGAGAAGTTTATGCGCGTTTTTGTTTCAGCTGGTGAGCCCTCGGGAGATCATCATGCAGCACTCCTTGTGCGCGCTATCAAATTACAAAAACCTGAAACAGAGTGTGTTGGACTTGGTGGTCCGAGTATGGCTGCTGAAGGATGCAACCTTATTGCTGAAATGACTCAGTTGGCAGTCATGTGGTTTGCTCGGGCTCTGGCAAATGTTCATCACTTTGTAGAACTGGCTCGACGAGCAGAGCGTAGTTTCCTCGATAATCGGCCAGATGTGTGTGTCCTGGTTGATTTCCCTGGTTTTCATTGGTGGTTAGCCTGGCGCGCAAAGCGGCATGGAATACCTGTTGTTTTTTATTGTCCACCTCAGATCTGGGCATGGGCCAGTTGGCGAAAGAAGAAAATGCGTCGCCTTATTGATCATGTCCTATCGGTTCTGCCATTTGAGCATGAATGGTTTATCGAACAAGGTATTAGTAGCACACTTGTCGGACATCCTTTTTTTGATGAACTCAAGCCAAATGAGCATTCAACATATGAATCGAGTGAACAGCCCTTTGTGGTCCTCTTGCCAGGTTCGAGACGTCAAGAGATTGACGCTAATTTCGAATCGATTGTGAAGGCTGCAAGTATCGTAAAGAGCAAGATACCTGAGGCGCAGTTTATTGTGGGAGCGCTTCACACACGACACGCAGTTTATATTCAACAAAAAATGGCAAGAATAATGGACGAGATAGACAGCCTTGATCTTGTTGTTGAGGCAGGTCGTACGCGGCATCTTATTACAAAGGCTCACGCAGCTATTGCTGTGAGTGGTTCAGTCTCTCTGGAACTGCTGATGGCTCGTGTCCCGACTGTAATTGTCTATCGTATAAGTGGCATTGCCTATGTTGTGCAGAGTTGGTTTCGACATGCACGATTTATCACACTGGTCAATCTGCTTGCCTGCCGAAAGCCTGTCGGCCCAGTACGCCCGGTACTTAAGCCTGACTTCGGTGTGCCAGAAGTAGACCCAGAGATGGCGTTTCCAGAATATCTAGTAGTTGGAGACCCGGCAAAACAGCTTGCCGACCACATTATCCGGTGGCTTTCTGTTCCATCCCTGAGAAAAAAGATTGTTCAGAATCTTGATGCGATTGCTGATACTGTTGCCCACCCTGGATCAGCCGAACGAGCAGCGACGGCAGTCATTGCGATTGCTGGCGGTCGGTCCCCAGAACGAGCGTTGGGGCAATGGCTGGATCAACGCACTCAGGCAGCATAACGTATTGGATCGGATATTCTTCCCGGTGAGAATATGTACTGAGAGTTGTTTGAGAAACAATATCTTTTCTCTCTGGATAATGTGCCAGAGAAATATCAGGTGGTTTGATGAAACAGCATTTTATAAGTATCTCAATTTTTTTTCTTCTCACTCCTCTGTTGTTAGCAGCAGATAGTCCAACACAACAGCCAAATATCATATTGATTGTTTCTGATGACCTCACGTCTACTGCAATACAATCGTTTGGTAACAAAACCTGTAACACACCAAATATCGATCGACTTGCAGCAGAAGGCGTGACGTTTAATCGCACGTATTGTCAATATCCAGTGTGTGGAGCAAGCCGAGCATCGTTTATGAGTGGGTTGTACCCTGAGACCACAGGTTTTCTGGGAAATATCAAATTGCTTGGAAGTTATCGAGCATTAAACCCAACGTTTGCTGAGCATCCAAGCATCGGAGGCTTCCTCCGACAACATGGGTATGTGTCAGCCAGAGTATCAAAGATCTACCATATGGGAGTTCCAGGAGGTATCGAGGCGGGTGAGCCTGGCGGTGACGAACCAGACTCATGGGATCGAGCATATGACGTGTGGGGTCCAGAAACAGGAAGTGTCGGCGAATTCAAAAACCTTTCGCCCGCGATGAAGCACTGGGGAGGAGCGTTTGTTCGGGTCATTGTCCCAGACGACCATTCACATACCCAGACAGATGAATTAGCCATCAACCAAGCGATAGCAATTTTAGAAAACCGTTCACGTCATCGAAATGAAAAAAACTTTCTCAAGCCAGGGCAGCCCTTTTTTTTGGCAGTCGGTCTCGTGCGACCCCATGTGCCACTCATTGCACCAGCAAGACATTTTGCAGCGTATCCGGCTAAGGACATGCATTTACCTGTTGTGCCAGAGAATGATCTCCAAGATGTTCCGGTTGAAAATCGAAGAAAAGCAAACAAGACCATGTATAAGATGACCGACGCGCAACAGCATGAAGCGTTAGCAGCGTATTATGCGAGTGTTTCCTATATGGATGAACAGGTTGGTCGACTTCTTCATGCGCTTGATGCATTAGAATTGGCAGATAATACAGTCGTTGTGTTCATCTCAGATCATGGCTGGTTATTGGGTGAACATGGCTGCTGGCAGAAATCAAATCTCTTCGAACCAACATGCCAGGTCCCTCTGATTATTCGCGCTCCTGGGTATGAAAAAAGTGCTGGCGCCACAAGTTTTTGCCTTACGGAACTTGTGGATATTTATCCAACAATTGTTGAGCTGGCAGGCCTTGAGAGTAAGGCACCTCGCCTCTTGGAGGGATACTCTCTCGTTCCCCTCCTTCGTGATCCTTCGAGTAGTAAGTGGTCACGATCAGCAGCCTATACCGTTATGGGAGGAAAGCGAAATATCCATCGTTCTATCCGCACTGAACGGTTTCGCTATAGTCAATATTCTGATGGAAGTGAAGAGTTGTATGATCATGAACTCGATCCAGATGAGCATACAAATCGTGTGGGGGATCCCCAACTAAGAGAAAACCTTGATGCCATGCGAGGTATCATGTCGGATCAAAAAAAGAGATGGTCTCCGGCTCGTCAATGATGACGGTTATGGAAAAAGAACATAGGAAAGCTTGTTGCAATGCTAGGCATTGTGGTGTTCCAATGCTTTGCGGATGTCCTGCAACTCTAATCGAAGATACTTTTCAAAAAGGCTGATATCCGCACTATGAATAAGCATGTTTGCGCCAAGTTCTAAAAACTTGACATGCTGTTCTACATTTCCCCAAAAATGAATCCCTGCGCCGAGAGAAGCTGCACGGGCTTGTTTGAAGATCGTTGCACACGTCTTGAGGAAGAGTGGGTGGTCATACTGCTCGGGAATCCCAAGGCTGCATGTTAGATCATGCGGGCCAATGAGCACTGCATCGAGATCAGGAATGGCAGTAATGTCATTAAGTGCTTCCAATGCTGGAGTGCTTTCAATGTTAACGATTAGGATTCTGTCCTCGGCATGCTCTTTGATGTAATTATCTA
>CAXFJI010000079.1:0-9012 GCA_964003275.1 uncultured Planctomycetaceae bacterium | reverse complement strand
CGCAGGCCATCCGATGACCTGTGCTTGTGGTGGAGTGTCATTACTTTCTTCTTCAGTTGTACGTGCAGCAGCGGAGTGGTTTGGCACAACTGGAGAACGTATCTTTTGTGATAGCTCGAGAGACGCCGCTAAACCTTCTTGACCCTCGTGTAGTGCGATCATATTCGTGCTGCCGTCAAGAAGTCCGAGAAGGATTCTTTTTTCTGTTGCGCATAGGACGCTAATTACATCACCCTGGTTCGCGAAGGTGTACTCATGAGATAACTCCGGAAGCCTCCACTGGGTAACGGAGCCGTCTTCAGCTGCACTGAAGAGATGATCGCCTTGTGGAGTGATGCACATTGCTGTCACGGTTGCTTCATGTGCAAACTGTGACAACACAACGGGATTGATAGCCGGCTCGTCGAGAGAGGAAATTTCCCATGCATAAATGCGTTTATCCTCACCCGCTGCGAAAAGCCTTTGACCATCTGGAGAAAAATTCAGGCAAAGGAGCTCACCCTGTGGTTGGGATAGGGTGTCGAGGCGGACCCCATCAGCTGTACGCCAGAGCTTCACTGTTTCATCAGCACTTGCAGAGGCAATCATTTTTCCAGTTGGATGCCATGCCAGATCAAATATTGCACCATTATGAATGGTATTCTCCCATACCAGAGAACCGTTAGAGACATTCCAAACCTTAACTGCCCGGTCGTAGCCAGCTGTGGCAAGCAGCGTTCCATCTGGGGAAAATTCTGCATCGTAGAGAAGATCACGGTGGTCTCCTACACGCAACAGTCGCCTGTTCGATTGAAGATCAACTATTTCAGCAACTCCCCTGACACCAGGTACACCTCCAGCAAGAACAAGACGAGTGCCTGTGGTGTCATAATGGGTAGCCATGACCTTGCCAATGTCATGCGGAATGCTCTTCTCTACTGGGCCGCTTTTCAGAAGATCGCTCGGAGTGCGAAAGATTTGTACGAGTTGTTCACGACCGACAACAAGCGAACCTGTTGGTGAGTGTGCCATGGCAGTGACAGGCTGTTTGCCATTATGTGGAGGCACCTTCGGAGTGTGTGTTTGCTCCTGCATCGAACGATTGATTGCTGGGCCATGAGCACCAGTCTCGATCCACAGCTCGAGTGTTGCAATTGCCTCAGGAGGCAACTGTGGTTCTGTTTCTGGGGGCATGTGATCTCCACGATCACTGCGAATACGAGTAAGGAGTACTGATGCGTTGGCGTCACGTGGAGCGATTGGGTCGCCGGAGGACTCGCCTCCGCGCCGAAGAGCGGCATAGGTGTCCAGTGACAGTTGGCCCTCTGGGTCCGTGCTGTTATGACAGCCACTACAATACGTTCTGAGAATAGGTGCTATATCGTTCTCATACGTTGGTGCAGCATGCATGGAACGTCCACAGGAGAAGCCCCACCAGAGCATCATGATGGTGATGGACGTTCGAACGCTATAAATGGTTCTTTCCATAGGGGTGCGTCTCCCACCGCGAGTTAGTGACGAAAAAGAAACTCCCTGCTTGTCATAAGAGACCAGTAGAGGTCTTCCACATATTCACGAAGTTGTGAAGGCTCTATGCCATTCAGCATTTCAATAAAGTGTTCCTTTTCCTTTTCCGTTGGCATGCGACTGAGTGTACGAAGCCATGCAGTCTCTATGATGACTTCGGGTTGTGGTTTCGTAGCCAGGTGTTGAGTGAGCCAGCCATGTTCCGACGAAAGTTTGTCATTGATTGTTGAGCCGTTTGCGAGATGGAGTACTTGAACGAGGCTTGGTTTATTCGATCGTTCGCACTCACACGTGATTTCACGCGTGTTCCGACCAAACGTCGTAAGGAAGTAATTCTTGATGGCAGAGTCACTTAATTCCAGGGCACGTGTGCCCTCGTCATAGTCGTTCACTTTTTGTGTTGAGCCATCATTGAGTATGACTTCTGTATACCGGTCGCGTATGCCAGTTACATCGCTAATGGCATCTGCTAGCACTTCAGCCATGAGTCGCCTCGGATAAGTGCGGGCAAACCACTTTGAGTCCTTTTGATTCTCTGGGAGTGTTGCACTTGAGCGACTATATGTTTCAGAAAGAAGAATCAGTCGCATGAGTGACTTAAGATCATATCGATGGTCAATTGTAAATCTCCCGAGCGCATTTAATAACGCCTCGTTGCTTGCGGGATTACTCGTGCGTAAATCATCGACGGGATTCACAAGCCCAATCCCAAAAAAGTTAGACCAGACACGATTGACAATGGAGCGTGTAAAGTACGGATTATCCGCACTGGTCATCCATTGGGCTAATGCGATGCGACGATCATCGTCGGCATCTGATTTGAGCGGGATGCCATCAAGAGGCGTTGGCGGCTGTGCTTTCCCGGTACGTGGTTGGATCAGGTCGCCATGAGATGTTGAAAAGACGGTCCGTTTTCCATCACCATTGCGAGTGTCACCACCCCAGCCCTTGGCTCGAACGCGGGCAAACAGATTTGCAAATGCGTAGTACTGATCATTCGTCCATTTTTCTAGTGGGTGGTTATGACATTTCGCACAGTTTATTGATAACGAGAGAAACGCTTGGCATGTGTTTTCAGCCATCGTTTCCGGATCTTGATGAACTGCATAAAAATTGGTGGCACCGTTCTCAATGCTTGAACCAGTTGCTGTCAACACCTGATATACCACCTCATTCCAGGGGGTATTTTCAGCAACACGGTTTCGAATCCAATCGGCATACGACTGTAACGCAGCCGGTCTGAGTTTTCGTCCAGATACAAGAAAAACATCTGACCATTTATACGCCCAGTAGTCGATATACTCAGGTCGGGCAAGCAGGAGATCGACAAGACGCTCACGCTTTTGAGGAGCCTCATCATCGAGGTAACGACACACTTCTTCAGCTGTCGGAAGCCTTCCGATGGTGTCAAGAAATGCTCTCCTAATAAATGTACTTTCTGAGCAGGGTGGTGAGGGAGCAAGTCTTAATTGTTTGAGAGTTTCGTTGATGTGGTGATCGATTTGATTGTTCGGTTGAGCATTCTGAAAGGCATCTGAAGCTAGCTTGTTATCGAATGGGGCAATGACCTGTGCCACAGACAATTTTGATGAAAACCAAGCGGTTATGGCTCCAGAACCATAGCCAATCACCTGAACAGTATCATCAGCTTCCACCGACGTGACTGTAGCATCCGTTGCCGATAACTTTGCCCATCGTGTCACATCGCGCGTTGAACCATCACTATATGTGGCCAGTACGCTAAATGAGACAACGTTTCCTGGTTCTGTTATGACTTCTTCAGGCTTAATTTGGAGGGAGTGGATTGTTTTTTCTTGGGGATTTGATTTTGGACATCCCTGCGAAATCCATTTTGCGAGCAGGTGGTAGTCATCACTCTCGGGCTCAAGCCGTTTTCCTCCCTTGTGTACCACTGCTGTTGTTGGCTTCATGAGAAAAAGGCTTTTGCCTGGATCCCCAAAATCGATGCGACGCCCCCGAGCTGCTTTTGTGATGGCAATAAAATCGGATGGTGGGTCGTATCCAAAAAGGGAAAGTCGGAAACCACCTTTACCAGCAAGCGCCCCGTGGCAGCCACCATTGTTGCAGCCTGCTTTTGATAACACCGGCATGACATCATTTGTGAAGCTGACAGCCTCCTCTGCCAGCAGCGTGTGGCTGTGATACGTCAACAAAATGCTGGAAAAGAGTTGTAGGGCTAAGGCAATGAAGCCTGGACAGGTCGATGCGAAACGGAACGAATCAGGTTTCTGAATCATACTCTTAGGAAAATAATTCATTGATTGGCTCAGTTCCAAAGTCAGTCAGTGCAAACGGTCGACCGGCAGGGCCGGGTAAATGATCAGTATGTTTCAACTAAAGGCTATGGAAAACGGTTGCCACAATGTCTCCAGGTCCGACAGGACGCTCAGCTGGAAAACCACCAATCGTGTCACTTGCTCCGATCACACGACCACCGTGAACACCACCTCCCGCAAAGGAACACGTAAAACATTGGGGCCAGTGATCACGGCCTCCTGCAGGGTTAACTTTTGGTGTACGGCCAAATTCGGAGAGGCCAGCGACGAGCGTATCGCCAAGCATGCCACGATTCACCAGGTCCTCAAGCAGTGCTGAATAGGCCTGATCATACATTGGGCACACAACATCCTTCATGCCTGTAATAGAGGTAAATGGCTTTGAGCCATGAATATCCCATGTTGTTTCACCAAAAACCGTAAGGAAGGTGTTAATCGTTATGAAACGTACACCATTTTCCACAAGCCTTCGAGCGAGAAGACAACACTGTCCAAATCGGTTCATGCCGTAACGTTCTCGCACGTGTTTTGGTTCTTGAGAAAGATCAAAGGCTTGCCGTGCTTGCTCACTCGTCATCATTCGATAGGCGGCCTGAAAATTTTCATCAAGGAGGCGGGCATCCTCGCTCGACTCAAACACCTTTGTTGAACTGTCTACAAACTCTCGCATTGATCGTCGACGATCAAGCCGCAGCGTTGCAATTTGATCTGGTGGGAGGAGATCAGGCACTCGGAATGACGGCTTCGATGGATCGGCCATCAAAGCAAATGGGTCATACGCTTTCCCAAGAAATCCTCCAGCCTGTCCATTTGGCAGATTTCCCCCACCTCTGCCCATAAGTTCAGGAAGAACAACAAATGATGGCAGGTCGCTTCGACGACCAAGAAGATAGGAGGCGACACTTCCAGCGTGAGGAGTTTGCACGCCGCCAGAGAAACGACGACCTGTTTGAAGCATTTGCCAACCAGCATCGTGCACGGCAGCGCCATCATGATGGCATGAACGTACCAAGGAAAAATGGTCAGCAATCTTTGCATGTTGGGGAAGTAGTTCTGACACTTCAAATGCATCAGACGTTGTGCGTATTGGCTTGAAAGGGCCCCGAATCTCATTCGGTGCATCTGGTTTCATGTCCCACAGATCGAGCTGACTCGGGCCGCCCAGATTGAAGATCATGATGCATGATCGGTTTTCGCAGCCAGGCCGTACCATTCCCTCAGTAGATGCCCGCACATATTGTGGAAGGGAAAGACCGATTGCTGAAAGTGCACCAACGTGCAGAAAGTCTCTTCTTCGGGCTGCTGATCCGCAGAGAAAAGCTTTTGTTGTTGGACTATGAAACTCAAACATGGTGACTCCCTGAAGGCTCTCCGCTTTCAAGTATTTCACACGTAAGTTTACCGTGAATGATGGTTATGTGGGAGTACGCTTTTCAACGGTATATCGTAAAGTGTTCCTCAGTATGTAGGTATTTTATGATTCTCTTGCGTTACGAATGCCGTCTTGATGCGCGCGAGAGTGTACAAGTGGGTATGTGTTGAGTCTTTCCTCATAGATGATCCATTCCGCCAGATCACTTCACGTTCATTGTGTCATAACGTTTTCTGATACCTCGATTCACACCATGTGCACGCGTATCGAAGGTAGCGCTTCAGACGGTCTTGTGAATAATTTTTTGGGATGTGAAGGAAGCCAGAGCGGGCATTGTGTTTTTGGCACCATGCCCGTGTATGCCACATTGAAAAGTTACATACATAATCGCCCGGATTGTACGCGATTGTTGTATCGCTCGTGTTCGGCAGTTTGAGTGTTGTGGTGAGTGATTTCTTAGGATCACCCCGTGGAAATGTTTTTCGTTCTATCCGTAATTTTCTTGCACGAGGGTGCTGGCCGAGTCCAATGATAATAGTGGGTTGTATCTGATCAAATACATCGATGAACATCTGACGCGCAAAACGGACATCGAAGATATGTACTGTGGTGTTTTTTGGGAGCCTGATATTTCGCAGTGTCGTCTCAGTAATGTTTGTTCTGTACTGCTTGTACGGCCCAAATCCATACACCAGTATACGAGCAACGGTCGCCATGGTATGTAGATCCTTTCAACCCTTATATGAAAGTGTAAAACGGTAATTTTTCCGGGTCGAGTCTCAAGCAGATGAGGAGTGTAGATGACCCATGCAGGAAATAATCAGATAGGATGTCGTTTTTCTGCAGGCACTTGTGTTGGATGTCCCTGTAGCGTTATCAACATACGGGGGAGATCGTAAACGATGTACGATATGAAAAAGAAGAGGAGACATTGATGAAATCACACGCTCGCTTGATGTCGCTCATGCTGATGCTGTCATTTTCATGTGGGTATGCTGCAGCTGAGTCGGATGTTCCGTCAGCTACGGACGATAACAATAGCGTTAAGGGTGCACGGCCTGTACAGGTCTTTATCCTGATGGGGCAATCCAACATGCTTGGATTTGGAAAGATATCAGGTGATGAGGACGGTTCCCTTGAGTATGCGGTCAAGCATAAAAAACTTTATCCATACCTCAAGGATGCGTCCCAGCCATTGGAATGGCGCGAACGACACGATGTGCGAAATGTCCACGTTCAGGGGAGTGGTTTGGCTGATGGAAAGATTTTGAAAAATGAGTGGCTGTCTGTTACTGGCCGATCGATCGGTCCCGAACTTGGTATTGGTTGCTGCTTGGGTGATTTCATTGATGATGCGCCGGTGTTACTCCTCAAGAGTTGTATTGGAAACAGGGCCTTGGGTTGGGACCTTCTACCACCAGGAAGTGAAGGCTTTGAATTCACGGATAAGCAAGGACAGACGTGGGTGCATCCAGGGTATAAGGGTTCACCACAACGATGGTTGAAGGGAACAGTTCCTGAGCCGATACAATGGTACGCTGGGATGCAATATGATGGCGATGTCCAGCGAGCGAAGGAAGTACTCAGTAACTTTGCTACATATATGCCTCATGCTCCATCCCGTCTCGGAGAGTCTCCTTTTGAGGTAGCGGGTTTTTTCTGGTGGCAGGGTGACCGAGACAGCCGTAGTGAAGCCCTGTCAAGTCGGTATGAGCAGAATCTTGTGCACCTTATCAGGACATTACGCAAGGAATTCCATTCGCCTGACGCTAAATTTGTGTGCGCTTCGCTTGGACAGACACAGAAAGGAGATGCTACAGGTGGAGGAAAAATTCTTAATGCAATGCTTGCCGTTGATGGATCGTCTGGAAAATATCCAGAGTTTGACGGGAATGTTGCCTCCATATACAGCTATCCGTTATCAAAAGGAGGAAGTTCCGGTAGCCATTATAATAAACATGCGGAAACATATATGAATGTTGGCGAGGCCATGGGGCAGGCGATGGTCCGACTTCTTCAATCAAGTGCAACTGATGAGAAAAATAATGTTCAGAATACGTCAACAGTTAACTAAAGGATGTATCGTGAGTAAGAACGTAGTATCTTTATGTGTGGTCTTCGTATGTGCCATCTCATTTGAACAGGTATGCTTTTCGCAGCAGATGACAACGCAATCGTTCATTGATCGATTTGATAGTAATGGCGACGGGCTTATTCAGAAAGATGAAGCAAAGAACCTGCTGCTCAAAAATTACTCCCGTGTTGATACAAATAATGATGGTCAGTTAGATGAAAAGGAAATCGATGCGCTAGTAAAACGATTGTCCTCGGCTGCTTCAAACAGACGGCAGGGAGGCCAAAGAAATCCAGTTTCCATTCCAGATTCCGTTCGCATGGAAGAGAACATCCCTTACCGAGAGGGTTCAAGTGATAAATGGAAGATTGATATTCTGTATCCTGCTGCTCCGTCGACGATGAAACGTCCTGGAATAGTCTTTATACACGGTGGCGGATGGCGAACTGGCGACAAAGCCACTGGTGTTTGGCGAAGTCTTCCCGTGAGTTATGCGGAAAAAGGGTATGTCTGTATCTCTGTGAATTATCGACTTTTAGATGAAGCTCCATTTCGGGCATGTATTGAGGATTGTAAAAACGCTGTTCGGTGGCTTCGTGCTCATGCGGACACCTATTCATTGGATCCAGATCGGATTGGAGCATTTGGTATCTCTGCGGGAGCACACCTTGTTGCCATGCTCGGTTTGGCAGGTCGAGACGTAGGTCTTGAGGGAGACGGTTCCTACAGCGATGTCTCCAGCGCTGTGCAGTCAGTCGTCTGCTGTGCGACACCAACAAACTTTCTGAATTGGGATGGTACGTCACCAACGCAAGGCGAACGAGCTGCCCGGTTTTTCCCAGAACTGTCCGAAGCCGATGCTCTAAAAATGATTGAGAGGGTCTCGCCGATCACCCATGTCCGGAAAGGCATCCCGTTCCTTGTCATTCATGGAACAGCCGATACAACTGTTCCGATCTATCAGGGTGATTGTTTTGTGGATGCTCTCAAGGAAGTGAACGACGATGTGACATATATTCGTGTTGAGGATGCTCGCCATGGAGTGTTTACGCAGGCAAGTGACAAAACGTATCCAGCCACTGAAGCGTTTTTCAAGCGCACACTCTCAGGCCAATAATCGCCTAGCTTCTCAGAACGTGTTGAAGGCCTGAGTCAATTGCTGCAAGGAAATCTTCTGTGTTGAGATGTGGTTGTCCTTTTCCAACAAGTAAGGCTAAGTCTTTCGTCATCTTTCCAGACTCCACTGTCTTGATACACACATTTTCCAGTGATTCTGCAAAAGCAACTACATCTGGAGTATTGTCGAGTTTTCCTCGATGAGCAAGTCCTCGCGTCCATGCGAAAATCGATGCAATAGGATTTGTGCTTGTTTGGTTTCCCTGTTGATGTTGTCGAAAGTGACGGGTCACAGTCCCATGAGCGGCTTCAGCTTCGACCGTTTTGCCGTCAGGCGTCATGAGGACACTTGTCATTAGGCCAAGTGATCCAAACCCCTGGGCAACAATATCACTTTGGACATCTCCATCATAGTTCTTGCACGCCCAGACATACCCGCCATCCCATTTCATGGCACATGCCACCATGTCATCGATTAGGCGATGCTCATAGGTGATCCCCTTCTCCGCAAATTGATCTTTAAACTCTGAGTCGAAGACTTCTTGGAATAAATCCTTAAATCGACCGTCGTATGCTTTCAAAATCGTATTTTTTGTGGACAGGTAAACGGGGCGGTGTCGAGCCAGGCCATACCGGAAACTCGCTCG